>JBKBIJ010000001.1:0-31454 GCA_046299455.1 Brevinematia bacterium
GGATCTATTGGCCTTTCGACGCATTTGTATATTCCTAGCTTGAGAATATTAACAATGTCTTTATGCATTGTATCATTCCTCAATACTATTATTGGTTTAGTACTATCAAACTCTTTTATCTTTTTAATTATATCTTCCAAACGATCTCTTGGTAGATCTAATACAATTATATCTGTTTCGTTTATCAAGGGGCTTAGGTTTTGGTATAACTTTGAACTTGGATTATAAACAGTAACATCTAAACCTTTGCTTTTCAAATAGGTACCTATACGATTCCCTAGGAGAAATATATTTGTTACTATGAGTACTTTCATATCTATGATTCCTTAAGAGCAATATTTATTTCTATTTGTCCCACAGGGGTAATTATAGGTACAACCAATGTTTCTATTTGTGGTGTATCTATTTCATAATCTTTACCAACAATAACTGTTGGAGGTGTTAGTACAAATGTGTATCCTTTTTTGTATAATTTTGTTATTGCGTTACCTACTACCATGTTACCTAATTCGCCAAGTGCTGATTTTTCATAATCTCCTATTTGGTCCAGAGATTTTATATCTGAGGATGTCATCTTTGATAAGACCATAGTTGCAGTGCTTTCGTTCATATCTATTATTACTCTACCGTTAGCAGGCCCTGTTATACCTAGTATTATACTAACTGAATTCGTAAGAGAAATGCCTTTCTTGAGAAAAAGTTCTCCTCTCTTTATATCGTCAGTTTTCAATATTTCTGATAATATCTCAAAAGTTGATTCTATGAAAGGATTTATGTACTCTATCCTCATTACTACCTCCTGAAAGATCTGTAGAATCCTACATTTGCTTTTTCTATGTACTTAACAATATTTTCCATATCTAGAACTCCTACCAAACTACCCAATTCCTTAACATCAACAAAAAATTTTATAAATTTAACATCTTTCCAAATATTTTCAGTATAACTTTTTATACTTTCATCTCCTGCATACACTACTTTATATATTTTATCTACAAACAAACAAAACTTTTTTTCAAAGACTCCACACAAAACAACATTCTGAAGAATTTTATCTTTAAATTCACCTTTTAAGTTAAATAGTACGGTACCTAAATTAAACACAGGAATTATTTCTCCTCTTATATTGACAAGACCTATTGTAAAACTAGGAACCTTTGGAACAATAAAAAACTCTTTCTGGGTTATTATCTCAGATATATAGCTTATTTCTATACCAAAGAGTTTATTATTTACACTCACAGGTATTATTGATATCATCTATACGACAAAACTATTATAAAAGATTTTTCTAAAATCTTTCTATAAATTACAGATTCTGTTTCAAAAATGTAACTTCGTTTCAAGTTCTTAATACATACCAAACTTCCATTTAAAATAACAAATAATATTCTGTCTTAAAAACTAAAGAAATATAAATTTACTAAAGATATGTAAAAAACAACTTATACTTTCGTTTTACTAATTAACATCAAATTCTCATCCAAGAGAGTGAGAATGTTTCAAAAATGATATTTTTCATTTAAAGACATCCAAGATATATACAGTAAATTGAATAAATCCTTAAAAAAGCATATTCCTCTAAGAAACTAACATTCCTAAAAATTATGGGACAGAAATAAGGATGTTTCAAAAATACTTTAATAATTAAAGATGTTCAAAAGTGTATTTAAGAAAAAAGAATAACTCTTTAAGAAAGTTTATATCTCAAAAACTACCTTCAGAAGTTACGTAAAAAATACCAATTATCCAAATAGGTTGTATGAAGGAACTTTAGAAGAAAGTTTGAGATATTTAATCTTTACAAAACACAACCTTTTAGATGTAGTTTATTAATATTATCCTCACTCAGAAAGAAGAGGATGCTTCTTCAATACTTAATGAGTTATAAGAAGTAGGGAAAATCTATAGAAAACCCTTAGCTTAATTGCTACGAAAAGTTAACTTTATTTAGAAGTTATACAAACGGAAGTATCATAAGATAGATTCTATAATAGTCTTAGAAATGATAAGAGAAAAAAAGAGGTCAATAAATTCAATTTATGACACAATCTTAGTCATAATTTCGTATATAAACTTGAGAGATAAAGGGAGAAGCTAACAGAGAGTATGAGTATTATGTTTAGAACTTTTTACATAGCCTTGGTATAAAAAATATTCCTTAGGAATTCAATAACTTCTTAAGTGTACAAAGCTCCAAGAAAATATTATTTTTGGGAAGTTATGGAATAGAAGTAACTGTAATATCGACTTATGAGTAAATTGTAAAAATGAATAAGTGTTCTAAGTTTATATAAAATTCCAGGAATACTCACTAAGAAACTACCATTCTTTAGAAGTTATAGAACATAAATACACCAAGAGAGTTTATATGGATAGTTTTTAAAGTCTCAAGAGAGTTATCTATCTTTTAGTAAAAAAATCTAATTTATTACGAAAATAATAAAGAGGTAAGAAGTATGGTAAGGGGGATATACACTGGTGCATCCGGAATGATAGCTCAACTTGATAATATAAACACTATAGCAAATAACCTAGCTAATATAAATACAACCTCATACAAAAGAGAAATAACTTTGTTTAAAGCATTTCCTGAAATGTTAGCAAGGAGAATTAATGATAACGGTATTGTTACTTTTCCATTGGGATCTTACGATAGAGCACCAGTAGTTGGCAAGTTTGGCACTGGGGTTGAAATCAATGAAGTTCAAACTATATTTGATCAAGGATCTCTTAAACAAACAGAAAATCATTTTGATTTAGCGTTGGAAGGAGAAGGATTCTTTGTGGTTGAAACACCTGAGGGAATAAAATTAACTAGAAATGGTTCATTTAAAATAAGTAATGATAACTATTTAGTGACAAAGGAAGGTTTCAAAGTACTAGGTGAGAATGGGTATATAAGAGTAAAAATTGGTAATTTTAAGGTAGACAAGCAAGGGAACATTTTGATAGACCCAAACCATGATCCTTCAATTTTAGATGAATTTGTATCAACAGACAGAAGTGATATAAAAGATCAGGAAATTATAGATAGAATAATGATAGTTAATGTGGATTTCCCAAGATACCTAAAAAAGGAAGGTCATTCCTACTATGTTATAACTGAACTCTCAGGTGAGATGAAGATATTAGATGGTCAAAAAAGACCTAAAGTACATCAAGGATTCCTTGAGGTATCAAATGTCAATCCCGTTATAGAAATGGTAAAAATGATATCAGCGGAAAGAACATATGAAGCTAATTCTAAAACTATACAAACCCATGATTCTCTATTAGGAAGGAGCGTAAATGAGGTAGGTAAAGGACTAAGTGCTTAATAAAATCTGATATTTGCTTATAGAAGAGCTTAGTTATTTCAACGGAGATAAATCCAAGTAAAATGCCGATCAATACATCAGTTAAATAATGAACTCCTAAGTATATTCTTGATAGCCCTACCATTATGGCAAAAAATAATATTATAAATGCAGGTACAATAAAAAATTGTATTGTTACAAAAAATAATACAAAAATTGCAGCTGTGTGACCTGAAGGAAACGAATACCTATCAGGTGGTACTATAAGCCTTTTTATGGTTTGCCTATAATTTATATAAGGCCTTTTCCTAGCAACTATATATTTTATAATTTTCTGCAAGATAGTTTGAACAATCAATGAAACAGATAACAAAACACCAAAATCTAGATTAACAAAAATTAGAATAAAAACCGATAATAAAGTTAAAACCCACCAATCAGCTAATCTGGAAATTAACTTAAAAAATACTGTTATATAATTTCTCCTTATAGTGGCTAGTTTTGAGATGAACCAAAAATCAAACTTACCAATGAACGAAAATTTTCTTGATAAGTAACTTTTAAATCCCTTTAACATAACTTACTTAAATGATTTTACAGCTTCGTCAACAGATTCAGAATAATGAAATAAACTTTCAAGTTCAACGAGTTTTAATACTTTCCTTATATTTTGTCCAACGTTTGCGAGTCTTATACCACCATTATTAGATGTAGTTCTTCTAAGAGATGAAATAAGAACTCTCATACCACTACTTGAGAGATGCTGTACGTCCGTAAAATCGAAAACTATCTTGTTTACATTAGAATCTATTATGCTATTGACTTGCTTTTCCAATTCAAGGGCAGATTGAACATCTATTCTACCACTTAACCTTATTATAGAAACATCGCCAACCCTATCTACCTTAAACATTTCAAAACCTCCTTTTTTAGTATAATGAAATTTTCGCTACCTTTTCAAGGTATTTATTACCTGAGAGGTTCAAATATTTTACCACCGCCTCTGAAAAATTTAGTAAAGAATTCGTAAAAACTCAACCTTAATGCCTGTATACCAACTACAAGTCCTTCGAAAACAATGATAAAGATCTGGCCAAATACAACTACTACAAATGAAAGGATATCACCAATGACACTACCTTTTAGAACTTCCGCTATTGAAAAAAACGTTATCATTAGAGCGACATGGTTTATAGCAAAACCCGCTATTCTTATAAATGATAATGTGTTACTTATAAACGATATAAATACTTCAAAAAGCTCAAAAAATACGGATGCAAACGAAACATTATGACCGTGTCTTTTTGATTCTACTATAGATTCAATTGTAAACATAATAATAGGAACAATCAACCCGATAAGCATAAAATTTATATTCAATTGCCCTCCATAAATAAGAAAATATAGAGGATATCCGACTAAAAAAGTGTAGAAGACTAATCCTGCTATTCCTTTACTACCCATAACTAATTTCAACCAATTCTTTTCAATCACAGTGTTAATAACATTAATAATCAATCCGATCAATATAACTACAAAACCTATTATAACGGAAATTTTCATTATTTCTATAACATCATGTAGTGGGGAAATCCACATAGTTGGTATTATTTTCCCTTCTATACCAAAAACAGAACCATAGAGAAAACCAAATATTGCTGCAGAAATCCCTACAGCTATACCTAAACCAGAAATGACTCTAAAATTTTTAAACTTCAAAAATAATAAAAACGAAACTAAAGACAAAACTAATCCTTGACCTATATCACCAAACATCATACCATAGAATATAACATATAGGAAAGAGAATATAATTGTAGGATCTATTTCGTAAAATCTAGGAATCGAATATAGCTTTACCAAAGATTCAAAAGGGTGTAATATTTTAGGATTTGAAAGTTTAGTAGGGACTTGAATAGATTTTCTAGATTTAGCCAGTTTTTCTGCATCGTTAACTTCTATAACACATGTGTCTTTCGTTATCTCAGTTATTTTTCTAACTATTTCTTTCTCATATTTCTTAGGTATCCATCCAGAGAAGACTAAAAATTTACCACCTTTTATGGATTGGGACTTTATCTTCATTGAACTATTAATAAACCATAACCCTTTGTAAAGCGTTATTATTTCATCCGTATTTGTTTCTATTATCTTTTCTATTACTGATTTTAGCTTTTTCTTCTCTACTTCTATCTCCTTAAGTCTTCTATCTATTTCTTTGATATCATCCTGTTCATTAACTATTTCATCTATGTTTATGATCTTTATGAAAGAAGTTGAAAGCTTTAAGATTTCGTTTTTGTAGGACTTAGGTAGAGATATAAGAATAACCTTCAATTCACCAAACGATTCAATTTCTTTTATAACGCTAGGAAACTCGGACAAAACCTTTGAAATAGGATCATATTCGTATTTTGTTATGACAAGCAAAGCTACAAAAAACTCTTTTGATACACCCTTTATATTCATTTCTTCTTTAATAGTATGTTTAAGTTTTCTTATTCTTAGTTCTATTTCTTCTTTGTCCAAATTTTCTAGAATTGAGTAAGATGAATAGAATTCATTTTCTGCTTTAAGGAGTCTTGACTCAATCTCACCGATTGACAAGGGTTCTCTAAAATTTAGGGTTTCTTTTATTTTGTTTTCATCAATTTTCATATTTACAGCTAGTTTATCTAGCCTCAACTTAATTTTTGAAAATATTTCCGCTTCATTGTTTTCTTTTTCACCTAGCTTTGAAATGTTTTCAACACCTTTGATATCAACTTTTTTTACCTCAAATTCCCCAAACTTTATTAAGTAATCAGAAATCTCCTTTAAGTAATCTTCAACGGTCAAAATATTTATCTCTACCATTCTTTCAGGGAAAAACATACATCTCCTCCTTACAGAACCAGAAGCTGCCGTACTTTTTCAAACTCAAAACCACTTACAATACCACCTATTATCGAAAAATAGTTCTTCATATCAATTTCTCTGAGAATCATCATTGCTATAGTTGTTGAAGGATCCATAGGATTACTGATTATTAAGTTTCTACACTTCACCTTTAGCAAAGTATTCTTAAACCTATCTATATCATCTAAATCTACAATCACGAAATTTGGTGGTATCACTTTATAATCTATACACTTTTTTATAAAGCTTTCTTTACCGGGTAGCAAAATGTTCATTAAGACTTCTTGATCACCACCTAAAAAGCTAACATTATTGATATATTTCATTATATCAATTCCAGACAAAAAACTGACTTTTGCAAACATTAACAGAATTTCGTAAAAAGCTTTTATCTTTAGCAAGCTTACTAGGTTATACCCAAACTTTGTTTTATTTTCAAACAATTTTCTATAGTAAACTATACTAGAGTAAACTAATAAATCATTTATATTCTCTAACGATAACGTTTTAAGAGTATCCCTTAGGAGTTTATTATTTATTTTATTACGAGAAAGTGTTTCAAAGTATAGTGCTTTAATTTGATCTATACTTTCTAAACTAAGAATATTTTCTCTAGATGATACTGTTGAGTAATCGAAAAGGAATAAGTCTTTTTCTGGGTAACCACTTAGCTTTGCTCTGATTAGAGTGTTTAAGTTATAAAATTCATAAGCAAGCATGTAAGAATGTATTAGGTTTTTAATGTCCCAGTCACTTATGAAATCCAGCATTCTTTTTGCAAAAGTGATAGGGATGTTAAATATATACTTTCTGACTTCATCAAAGTTTAACTTTTTCTTTTCGAATTTTAAAAAAACATTTTCAACAGCATCCACAGAAAAACTAGATAAAATATCTATCATCTCTGTACTTGTTGTTTTATAAAACTCGTTGCGTATACGGGGCATTAACTGAGACATTGGTGTTAAATAACTCATGGAAGAATTATGATTTTTAAAACTAACTTTTTTCAAACTTCCTCGATTATGTTTCAAAACATCACTTTACTTCTTAAAAGTGTTTAAAGACACGTCTAAGAATTGGGATAACTTTTTAGAAAATCCAACTATTCCTCTTCCAACTACTTCAAATAATTACTTTTCTCTAGAATTATGGAATATTAATACCATAAGAATAACTTACTTAACAGCTTTTAGAAAAGATAAGTAAAAGAAAATACTTTGGTAATGGTGAAGTCTTCCAAGAACCACTGCTCCAAAAAACTACCTTCCTAAGAGATTGTGAAACAGAAATACTATTAAGAGTACTTATCTTAATATATGTTTATAGATACTTCTGAAGTCTGCCACTCTAAAAACTCCTTATCCTTGGAAGTTATGTAAAATGAATACCATAAGAAAATTTATCAGGACACTTTGTAAAAGAGGTGTTTCAAAAATTACCTTTCTAACTAAAAGTATTTGAGAATGTGTCCGATTAAATTCAATAACCTCTTATCTATCACTCTAAGAAAATATCATTACTTAAGAGATTATAGAACAAAAAGTACTAATTTTCCAAATAGGTTTCAGTAAAGAAAGAGAAAAAAGATGGTCTTACAAAGCGGACAAAGTATTCCTTATTTCTTCTATGTAACCTAATACCAAAATCAATTATCATATAAAGTTATGAAGAAAACTTTAGGTATACTCATAGTAATTTTATTACTGCTAACATTACAAGTATACTCACAACCTAAATTTAGGACGGAATTTCCAAGATTAAAAAAGGTTATTCAAGAATTAGATTTGTCAGATGAGCAAAGGAAAGAAATAATCAGAATACTACACAACAGTATTCAAGAGATAAAAAATATAAGAACTCAAATATCCAAGCTTAAAAAAGAAAATATTGAAATTTTAAAATCTTACCCACCAGATAAAGAAAAGTTCTTGAAAAACCAAGAAAAAATATCAGAACTTCTTGGAGAAATTTACTTAATTAGATCAAAGGATCTAGTGAAAATAATCTCTATACTCAATGAAACCCAATACGAAAAATTTATTCAAAAAATATACCTATATGAATAATTGGTTTACTTTTAAAAACCTTAGTTTTTCACTAACTTTTTCCTTTTTCCCGATATTCCTATATCCTTCATTGGTAGAAGGATTATCCCTGGATACCCCTTTAAAAATTATTTTCCTCTTCTCAAATTTCCTTACAACTTAATAATAACTCAAATTCATAGCTAAGATTTTACAATACCTTTTTTATCTTTGCTTGCATATTATTGAGTTCAAATAAGACATTTACCACATAAATAACTCTTAAACTACAAAAAACTATAATCATCAAAGTTATTAGAATACTTTTTACTAAGTTTATTGGGGTAGAAAATCATTAATTGTTTTTTGATTTAAATCAACTACTAAATGTGGGCGTTAAATTTAGACTCATAAAAAAATTTAGGTTGTTTATTAGCAAAAATTACCAAAAGATATAAAACTACTATTCTTAAGAAAATTAATATCATTGTATGTAAGTACAAAAATTCTCAAAACAACTTTCAAATAATGTGGGGAAAATTAGATTCCTTAGAAAAGGAATGACACTATATATTAACTAGAGAATTATGGACTGAAATTACCATCATAAGTGGAGTTGGAACTAAAATATTCTTACGTTGAAACAATAAAACCACCATCCTTAAGAGTTAATATTTCTACTGATTTACAAGAATCCTCAAAATGACTTAAAAATGTTAAAAAATAATATTTCCTATTTGAAATCCAATAAATCCTTAAAAAACCTATTGCTTTAATAAAATAATACTCCTAAAAAATTATGGTGTAGAAACACCAAAGCAAACTTAACTGAATGAGTTATAAGGAAGAACGTAGAAAAAAAGAAGATAGGAAATTGGGTTTATTACAAAACCTCAAAATGAATTTCAAGTAGTGGAAAAGGTTAAACCTTTTAGGGAAAGAATAACATTATGTATTAGCTTGGAGATTAAGGAATATGAAACCACTTTCATTAATAGAATTAAAACATTATTGCATTTAAGGGATTAAAAATTTCTGAAATTGGGTTTTGGATAGAAGTAAAATGTTACTTTTAATTTTTCATTCTCTTAGGAGAATGTTTTCTGTATCTGGGTAAGAACTAATAAGCTACTATTACTAATAGAATCTGAATATTTCCTTTAGCAGAGGATAAGTTATAGAAAAATATGTTTGTACTTTTTGACAACTTCAAGAGAGAAAAAATTAATTAGGTACGAAATTACCATAGTTAAGAGATTTAGTATATTGTATGTAGGTGTTATCTGATAAGAGATTACAAAGATTTTTTGATCTGGTTTACGAAGAAGTGGTCCTTTTTATCTTTAGTATAAGAGACTTTAGGAGATAATTGAAGTGAGTAATCGTTGAAAGTGGTTTGTGAAGAGTATTATCAATGGAATTTGTAGTAATGTAATAAAGTTTGGACAGATTATAGTAATGGAAGTAATCTACTTATGGGTAGAGATTATTTGAGGGGATATGAAGGTAATGGGAGATAGGTTATATGGTCAAAGGGTTAAGGTGCTTAAGAAGGTAGGAGGATTGTAATATGGTTCGATATGTTGTTTGGATGAGACGATGAGGAAGAAAGTTAGGTCTTAGGTAAGGGAAAGGGTAATGAGGGAGGGTATGTGCATAAGGGGATAATGGGAGGTAGGTATAGGATAGAGCGAGTATTTGGGGGTATAGGGGGGTATATAGTAATTATTTGAGGGTGAAGAGTATGGGGTAGTAAAGGTTATGGTTATATTGTAGAATGTTGCATGTCTACTCAGAGTGTTTTCTATACCTACTCTTGTAATGGTGTTTATAGGTTTTTGCAATAACTTACTCTTAAATGGATATATAATATATGGTAATTTTAAAATTTAGTTCTTAGTGAGAGGTGGGGGTTATTATGAAAAAGGTAGTTTTTGTTTTTCCTGGTCAGGGTTCTCAGTATGTTGGTATGGGGAAAGATCTTTACGAAAGATTTGAATACGTAAGAGAGTTGTATGATAAAGCTAGTGAGATAGTTGGTTTTGACATAAAAAGATTAGTGTTTGAAGGCAGTGAAGACGATCTTAAGGATACAGCAAATGCTCAGCCTAGTATTTTTCTGACTTCTTCGGTAATGCTTGAGGTTCTCAAGAGAGAGGCAAATGATAAATTTGAGTTAATTGCCTGTGCTGGGCATAGTTTGGGTGAGTATTCTGCGTTATACTGTGCTGGTGTTTTTTCTTTCGAAGATGGTATTAAGATTACTAGAAAAAGGGGTGAGCTTATGAGGGACGCTGATCCCGAGGGCAAAGGTGGAATGGCTGCTGTTATAGGGCTTGATGTAAATAAAATAAAAAAGATATGTGGCGAGCTCACCAATAATGGCAAGTATGTTGAACCTGTAAACTATAATTCTCCTGACCAAACTGTTATTTCTGGATATAAAGATGCAATAAAAGAAGCTTCTGAGAAGCTTAAGTCTGAAGGTGCTAAAAGAGTTATAGAACTTGCGGTTTCAGGAGCTTTTCATTCGAAAATGATGGAAGACTCTGCTAGAGAATTCAAAAAATTTCTCTTATCATTTAATATAAATTCTCCAAAGTTCATAGTTTTTGCAAACTACAATGCTAGTCCGTATCCATCAAAAAAAGAAGACATGATAGAGATTATGGAGAAACAAATGTACTCTCCAGTGCTTTGGGTAGACATAGTTAAAAACATTGCATCATTAAGCCCAGATCTAGTTATAGAGGTTGGACCAGGACAGGTACTCAAAGGATTAATCAAGAAAATTGTTCCCAATATCGAAGTTACTAATTTCTCTGTAGATTTACTAGATACTTTCTAGATTTTGTAAAAACTTTAGAACGAATCATTCAAGTCTATGTTAAATAACCAATTATTGTTATTTTAGTAGTTTTTCCTTAGTTTTAGAAAATCCAAAAAATATTTTTGTATCCAAAAATTATCCAAAAATAATGTACAAAAAGAGAATCTCTTGCATTAAATGGATTTAAATTCCAGGATATGGAGATAAAGATGTAGAGTTGGAGTGAAAATGTTTCAAAAATGTTACTTTCATGTTTAAAGGGGCTTTGGCGCATAATTTTGAGAGTTAGCTTTTCAGAAAAGTCTTGTAACATTTATTTTCCAAGGTATATAGCTAAATCTTATTGTCTATTCACCAAAGCGGTGATATTTTTTTACACACTTACTTGTCTTCTAGGAGTTGTTTTAAAGAGTTTTTGTAATTTAAGATAACATCGTTATATAAATAACCTTCTAGTTTTGGAACATACTACCATATCTAGAAAGGGTAGGAAGCTAAACTTCAAAGGACAAAATCAAAAAACATACATCTTGTTATAGTTAATGCAGGAATAAAGATATATGGAGAAGTGGAGTAGGGAACATTAAAGCATAGGAGAAAGAAGATTGAATGGACAAAAATACCAATGCTCGTATATGTAAGGATCCATTACTTTAAGAAAATATTTTTATTAAGAGAAATTATGGAACATAATAATAGCATTTTGTCTAAATAGGTTGTAAGTGAGAATGTGGGAAAAAGAGATTTAGGAAATTGGATTTTTGATACACTATGGAATTGGGTTGTAAAATTTTAGTTGTGGGTTAATGAGTAAGTACTAAAGAAGTTAGAAAATAACTTTTTGGTAAGTTAGTTGAAAGGAGATTTTTGTCAGAAAGAGTATTAAACGTGCGATAAAAGAATTAGTAGAAAAACTATAGATTTAAATTTGTTGTATATAATTTTTTAGCCAACTACGGAACTCTTCTTTTAATTCTGATTGTTCAAGTATATATCTTACAAAAGATTTCGAATATTCAATAGGGGTTCCTGTGTCAAAGAATTCTTCTTTTTTGACTTCTATTCCTAGCACTTTGCCTTCTCTGCATAACTTATTTATTGCGTCTATATGATAAAATTCTCCTTTACCATTGAATTTTTCCCAATCCTCCTTAAGAAATTTCATAAACTCTGGTGTAAAAAGATATCTTCCAATAGTAACGTATGAGGAGGGTTCTTTTCCTTTAGCTGGTTTCTCTACTATTTCGTTTACTTCGAATAGGTTGTTGATTTTTCTTACTTTTGCAACACCAAATCTTTGTAAATCTTCACCGCTTTTATCTATTATAGATATTACATTTTTATTAGAGGATTTGAATATTTCAACTAACTTTTTGCTCAAAGATGGCTTTGAAATTACTATATCGTCTGGATAAAGAAGGATGAAAGGATCATTCCCTATAAAGCTGGAAGCTTCGATGATAGCGTTACCTACTCCAAGCATTCTTTTTTGCCTAACAAAGCAAATGTTTGCATTTGGAGGTAATATAATCTTTTCTTTTTCGGTGCCTTTGAAAAAAGATTCTAGCTCAAATTCTACATCAAAATAATCATCCAAGCTCTTTTTCCTTCTGCTGGTTACAATAATTATGTCCTTTATTCCAGCTTCGATAATTTCATTTATGCTAAAATGGATGGATGGGATGTTATATAAAGGTAGCATTTCTTTCGGAATTGTTTTCGTTATAGGTAAAAACCTGCTACCGTATCCAGCGGAGATTATAAGTGCTTTCATGATTTAATTTTATAACATTTGTAAGAAAAGTATCTAATTTCATACTTAATATATATTTTGGACTTGAATAGGTGACCTTAGAGGTGGCAACTTTTAAAATCTCATCAGAATAATGCATTTCTGATTCTCTTGATTTAGACTTTGATAAAACGCGGTAAGATGTTTTTGGTTTTAGAGTTAGGTATTGTTTCAAAATTTGTAGAAGTTTCTAGAGTCTATCGTTCTATGGAACTGAAATTCTTAAAGAGTTTTATATAACAATAATACCGTAAAAGAGTTTATCCAAATAGGTTTTAAGTAATAATATAATTTGTAGTGGGATGTGGGTAAAATAAGGTTTAGGAAATTGGATTTTTGATACATTTATTGTACAATTTCTTGTAAAACTTTAAATTTTATTAGTAATTTATTTAAAATAACAGATTACTGGAGGGAAATTATGGCTAAGGATCCTAATGTAAAGGATAGAAGTAGAGGTAAAGGATTGGGTGTTAAGCTGTATGATGGGCAGTTTGCCAAAGCTGGTAGCATAATAGTTAGGCAAATAGGTAATAGGATATATCCGGGTGAGAATACAGGTCAAGGAAGAGACTTTACTATTTTTGCTCTTAAGGATGGTGTTGTTAAGTTTTACACAAGGAGGGGAAAGAAGTTTGTTAGTGTTAGAGAAATTTCTAGTGGGGGATTAGATGATAAGTAAGGAAAAATTAGAAGAATTAAAAGAAAGGTTATCTAAAGAAAAATTACAAATACTTTCCGATATCTTTGGAGAAGAAGTAGCTATAAAGAGTTTTGTAAGTCAATCTGAAGGTGATATTGCTGATAAAGCTAGTGATTTTTATGAGTCTCAGTTGCTTGCAAGTATTTCTGGGGTTCAAAGGGAAATAATAGACAAGATAAATGAAGCGCTTAGAAGGATTGAAGATGGTGTTTATGGTAAATGTAGAATGTGTGGTAGTCCTATAGAAATAGAGAGGTTAGAAGCAATTCCGTATACCGATATTTGTTCTGAGTGCGCTAAAAAGACTGTAAGAAGGTAATATATTTATGGTTGGTGGTTTTAAGATTTCAGAGGTCGTTGAAGGTATAAAAGGTGGGAAAATATCTTGTTATGAATTAGTTAGTGAATATATAAGGAAAATAAAAGAAGACAACAATTCTAAATACCCTATAAATGCATTTATAACGATTGATGAAGATAATGCTCTGAGAATTGCTAAACGTATAGATGAGAGTAGATCTTCTCTTAATGGTAAGCTTCTAGGTGTACCTATTGCTATAAAGGATAACATAAATGTTGAAGGGTTACCAACTACATGTGCTTCTAAAATTCTTGAAGGATTCGTATCTGTTGAGGATGCTACTGTTATCACGAAGTTAAAACAACAGGGATGTGTTATAATTGGTAAAACAAACATGGATGAATTTGCTATGGGGTCATCAAATGAGACTTCGTACTATGGTGTGGTTAGGAATCCCCATGATAGGACTAGGGTACCTGGTGGATCTTCTGGAGGATCTGCTGCAAGTGTTGCTGCTGATTTTTGTGTTGCATCTTTGGGGTCAGATACAGGTGGATCTATAAGACAACCTTCGGCGTTTTGCGGAGTTGTAGGTTTAAAACCTACTTATGGACTTGTTTCTAGATATGGGCTTGTTGCTTTTGGTTCGTCTCTAGATCAGATTGGCCCTATTACTAAAAGCGTTAAAGATGCTGCTATAATTTTGGATGTCATTGCTGGATATGATCCCAAGGATTCGACTTCTGTTAAATTTAACGATACATATTTTTCTGGCAAATTAGATGATAGGTTTGAATTGTCTGGAACAGTTGTTGGATTGCCGGAAGAATATTTTACGGATGATATACAGAAAGATATACTGGATAATATATATAGCGTGGTTAAGATTCTAGAATCCAAAGGCGCCAAAGTAAAGAAAGTTTCTCTGCCCAAAACAAAATACGCGATACCTACTTATTATATAGTGGCTCCTGCTGAAGCAAGCTCAAATCTTGCTAGATTTGATGGTATAAGGTACGGTCTAAGAGAAGAAGCTAAGTCATTGAAGGATGTTTATTATAACACGAAAACCGTTGGTTTTGGTAAAGAAGTAAAAAGAAGAATAATGTTGGGTAATTATGTTTTGTCGGCAGGTTATTATGATGCTTATTATCTTAAGGCTTTAAAAGTTAGAACTTTGCTCAAAAATGACTTTAAGAGAGTTTTTGAAGAAGTTAACTTTATAATTACACCTACTACACCTACTACTGCATTTAAGATAGGTGAGAAAGTTTCTAATCCTATAGAAATGTATTTATCGGATATATTTACTGTTACGGTAAATCTCGTTGGTACATGTGCTATATCTATTCCAATTGGTAAGGACAGTAATAATCTACCCATAGGTATGCAAATAATAGGTAAACCTTTCGAGGATAGTGAATTACTTAAGTTTGCTTATTTTGTTGAGAAATTGATAGATTAATTTTTAGCTGTTTCCATGATTTTTCTGTTTTTCATTTTGTTGTTCTCTTTAGATTTGTTTTTTGTATTTTCTTTAGTTTCTATTTTTATTTCTACTTTGACTTTATCTTCTTCTATTTCATTACATATTACTTTTATCTTCTTGTTTTCTTTAGCTATTGAAGATATATCTATTCCTTTTTCTATAATTTTTTGGGTAACTACGTCTTCTATGTATTTTCTTATTGTTTTTCTGAGTGGTCTTGCGCCCATTTTGGGGTCAAAACCTTTCTCTGCCAAGAATTCTTTTACTATTTCATTTATCGATATGGATATATTGTTTATTTCTAGATCTCTATTTATTTCTCTTATCATTTTGTCAACTATATCTTTTACTACTTCCTTTGATAGAGGTTTGAATACTACTACTTCGTCAAGTCTGTTTAGAAATTCAGGACTAAAGTATTTTTTTACGTCATCTAAGATTTTTTCTTTCATGTTTTCATATTCGAAAGCTCTTTCTTGAGAAGCTTTTGCAAATCCTAGGTACCCTTTGTTTGTTATTTCTTTTACACCAAGATTGGAAGTCATTATTATCACAGTGTTTGAAAAGCTTACTATATTATTTAGATTATCTGTTAATCTTCCATCATCCATTACTTGTAATAGTATGTTAAATACATCTGGATGGGCTTTTTCTATTTCATCGAATAGTATTACGGAGTAAGGTTTCCTTCTTACTGCTTCTGTTAATTGTCCTCCTTCTTGATATCCTACGTATCCTGGTGGTGCACCTATTAATCTTGAAACTGTGAATTTCTCCATGAACTCACTCATGTCTATTCTTATTAAGTTATCTTCGCTGCCGAATAAGAATTCTGCTAGAGATTTAGCCAATTCCGTTTTACCTACACCTGTTGGTCCAAGGAATAGAAATGAACCTATTGGTTTGTTTTTGGGTTTTAACCCTATTCTTGACCTTTTTATAGCTTTTGAGACGATTTCTACTGCTTCGTCTTGTCCGATTACTCTCTTCTTTAGTTCTTTCTCTATGTTTGCTAATTTGGTTATTTCCATGCCACCCAATTTTTTAACAGGTATTCCTGTCATGGATGAGAGAGTTTCTCTTATATCATCCACTGTAACTGGAATTATTATCGAAGAGATTCTATTTATCCATTCTTCTTTTGAGGATTCATATTTTCTTCTCACCTCATCGAGTTTGTCTCTATATACTGCTGCTTCTTCGTAATTTTGGTATGCTATTGCTTCTTTCTTTTTTGTTTCTAGTTCCTCAATTTCTGTTTCAAGATCTATAAGTTCTTTTGGTTTTGAGAATATTTTCATTCTTACTTTCGCACCTGCTTCATCTATTAGGTCTATAGCTTTATCTGGTAGATATCTTCCTTGTATGTACTGTTTTGAGAGGTATACTGCTTGTATTATAGCTTCATCATCGTATCTTACTTTGTGGAAGTCTTCATATTTTTTCTTTATTCCTTTAAGTATCTCGATAGATGTTTCTACAGAAGGTTCTTCGACTAATACTATTTGAAATCTTCTTTCCAGAGCTTTATCTTTTTCTATATACTTTCTATAGTCATCTAGTGTTGTAGCTCCTATAAACTGTATTTCTCCTTTTGAGAGCTCGGGTTTCAATATATTTGCTGCATCTATTGCACCTTCTGCTGCTCCTGCACCTATTACAGTATGTATCTCATCTATAAATACTATAACATCTCCTGCTGTTTTTATCTCGTTTATTATATTTTTAAGCCTATCTTCAAACTCACCTCTATACTTGGTACCTGCAACTATTGCTGGTATGTTTAGTTGGACTATCCTTTTATCCATAAGATATTCTGGTACTTGACCTTTTACTATCTTTTGGGCCAATCCCTCAACTATCGATGTTTTACCAACACCTGGTAGTCCAACCAAAACAGGATTATTCTTCTTTCTTCTTACCAGTATTTGTATTGTTCTTTCTATTTCATTTTCTCTACCTATGACGGGATCTAACTTTCCTTCGATTGCTTGTTTGCATAGATCTATACTAAACTCGTCCAGAAGAGGTGTTCTTACTTTTTTCTTTTTTTCCTTTTGCTCTGATTGCCTTGCACCGAACGGTACAGAATTTGATAGTCTTGTGATCGTTCTTCTTAAAGCATCAAGAGTTATACCATTGTTCTCCAGAATGATATATGCTATGCCACTGTATCCACTCATCATCGCTATTAGCATATGTTCTGGACCTATATAATTATGACCTAGTTTTTTTGCCTCTTCCAGTGCTACATCAAGCAGTTTTTTTACATTTTGACTAAACGGTAAAGACCCCATGTTTATTGGACCCATTGGATTTCTTATTGCGTTTTCTAGATCAAATTTTAGTTTTTCTGTATCTACTCCTAGATCTCTTAATGCAGCAACTGCTCTGTTTTCATTATCAGTTATTATTGCTATAAGTAGATGTTCTACTTCTATCTTATCATTCCTTAACCTTTTTGCTATCTCTTGTGAGAGAATATTTAATATCTTTTTGGAGCTAGGTGTTAATCCTTCGGGAAACATAATCTACCTCTTAGTATAAAAAAGTTAAAGAAATTACCAAAAAAAATCAAATTATTTTCTGCTTCATTGGAAAATTATCGGATTTATGAAATATAATAAACACTATATGGCATTGGGTGACGTCTTAGTTGAAATGGGGATTTTGACAAAGGAGGAATTGGCTGTTTACTTACAAAAACAAAAGCTTTCAAACAAAAGATTAGGTGAACTATTGGTTGATGAAGGTAAGATATCTGAAGAAAAACTATATAGTATTTTATCCAATGAATTTAACGTAAACTTTGAAGATAATATAGATCTTCCTCCGGATGAGAAAATAGGTATTTTGTTGTCTATTTTGCCTATAGAGTTTTGTAAGAAGAAAAATGTTGCTCCTATAGATTATAAAGGTGATTTTATTGTTGTGGCTATAGACAATCCTTCTGATTTTGATGTTGTAAGTGAGATAAGGTTTATAACTGGTAAACATGTTGAAACAAGGTTTGCTAAAACATCTGCAATAAAAAAGTACTTGTCTAACCTTCAGGGTTCCATTTCAGGTAAGGTTGACAATCAAAAACCAAAGATTGAAAAGAAACTTTTCCAAGAGGAAAAAGATACTAAAAAGGTTGAAAAAGAAGAAAGTAAGATTGTAATGTTGGTTAATAAGATAATATCTGAGGGAATTGAGAAAAAAGCTAGTGATATACATCTTGAAGTGTATGAGAACAGAGTTTTGTTAAGGTATAGGATAGATGGTAAGCTCTATAAATTCGATGGTCCTCCCTTAGAGCTATACTCTGGTGTCGTTTCTAGGATAAAAATTATGTCTAACCTCGATATTTCTGAAAGAAGATTGCCACAGGATGGTGCTATAAAGTTTTCTTATTCCGGAAATGATATTGATATAAGAGTATCTATTATTCCAGGGATATATGGAGAGAATATAGTTATGAGGATACTGTCAAAGGATACTACAATTATCTCTAGCCTTTCTTCAATTGGGATGAATGACCAAGAAGTTATGGTATATAGGGAATCTCTAAGTAAGCCAAATGGAATTATACTTGTTACTGGGCCTACCGGTAGTGGTAAAACTACAACACTTTATGCAGGGATAATGTATATAAAGCAATTTGATAAGAAGATTATAACAGCTGAAGATCCAGTTGAGTATCAGATAGATGGAGTAGAACAAGTACAAATAAACCCTGAAATTGGTTTTACTTTTGCCAATGCTTTACGTTCATTCTTGAGACATGATCCAGATGTAATAATGGTTGGAGAAATTAGAGATACTGAAACTGCTGAAATTGCAATCAGAGCTGCTTTGACAGGACATCTTGTTTTGTCTACATTACATACAAATGATGCTCCTTCATCTATAACAAGACTTGTTGATATGGGTATACCTCCTTATTTGGTTGCTTCTACCTTAAATGTTGTTATAGCTCAGAGATTAGTTAGAAAATTATGTGATCACTGTAAAGTAGAAAAAAAGATTGATGTTTCAAAATTTGATCCAAAACTTCGAAAATATTTTAAGGATGGTGAAATTGTATTTTTACCAAAAGGATGTTCCAAGTGTAATGGAACAGGATTTAGAGGTAGAATACCAATTTTCGAAATATTAAAAGTCGATGAAAGTATAAGAGAAGGTATATTGAAGAATTTGTCTTCGTTTGAATTGAAAGAAATAGCGATTAAAAATGGTATGAAAACTTTATTCGATTCAGGAATGGAAAAAGTAAAAAGTGGAATTACTACTATTGAGGAAATTGTTGCTATTACTTAGGTAAGTTATGTCGAAATTCCCTAATCATGAAACTTTTAAAGAACATAAAACATTTCCCCAAAAGTTTGTTGAAAAGTTTATCTACTTTGATGATTATACCTTTCTTAGCAGAAATATTTTCCCTAAAAAAATGAAAAAATGTTATGTGTATGATATAAAAGATCAAAAAATTGCAGATTTCTTCCTAGATTACGGTAGGTTATACCTAGGATTTTCTGATAAGTTTATTACAAAGATGGTAAAAAATTACCTTAAAAGTACTATTTTTTCTTACTCTACCGGAATATTTACATATAGATTTTTGAAGTTGATCAATGATCTTACTTGTAAAGAATTTAGGAATATATTTTTTGCTAGAAGTTTGTCTTCTTTGGGAGATATTTTATCTATGTTACTGGGGAAAAATTTTTCAGTCAATAGTTATTATACTTCTATTGTTTTTGGTAAAAAATTGGATACTAATAATCCCGATGTTTTCGAACCTTTTAATGAATTTTTTTTGCTGGAAGATTTCCCTACGAGTATAAGATACCTCTTCTTAGGAAGAGGCATAAGGTATTATGAGGTTCTGGAGAGATTGAGTTGTATCGATATAGGTGGGATTGTTATGAGTTTTGGTAGATTTTTTGTTGTTCTTTCTAACGAGAGAATTTTGAATAAAAGTAAAGATTTTTCCTTTGTATCGGAATTTGAATCTATGATTGGTTACTATTACTTGCTTAGAGAAAAGTTTTTGATTTCAAGAAAAATTTATAGATTAAAAAACTACACTGAGCGATGGTTAAAAAAATTTGTTGATATTGGTGTTGCGGATGGTTTGTCTCCTTATGCTATTTATTTCTCCAAAAAGCCTGAATATTTTCATGATTACCTAATTAGGGAAGGTATTTTTTCTTACGGTAATACTTTGTTTTTTTCTTTTCAACACGATGAAAATGATTTTAAAAGACTTAGGAGAAAGTTGAACCAAGTTTTTGGTATATCGTCTTAAATTAGCTTGAACGATTTTATAGGGTAATATCTTGGATTTGGATGTGCAAGTTCACTTTTGTAAAGAATGAACTCTTTAACATCAAATTCACCAAAGTCTTTATTATAAGCTTTGAGAATTTCTTTTAGCTTTTGGATGTTTGTAATGGTTTTGAACCTAGCTAATGTTATATGCGGAGAAAATTCCCTTTTTTCTTTGGGGATTTCTATATTTTCAAGACTTCTCTCTATAATTTTGAATAGTGATTCCATCTCCTGGTTTTTTTCTATTCCTACCCAAAATACTCTAGGAGCGTGTGTATTAGGGAAAACTCCTACGTTTTTTAGACAAATTTGGAATTTTTTAAATGTTATTTTATCGAGGATTCCTAAAATTTCTTTTGTTTTTGTGGTTTCTCCTATGAATTTAAGAGTTATGTGAATGTTTTCCATGGGAACTACTTTGGCGTTTAAGGAGCTTAGTTTCTCAGAGATTTCTGAGAACTTAATTTTTATTTCTTCTGGAACATCTATTGCTACAAATAACCTGTCCATAGGTTTGACTAAAACGGTTTGAATAGGTCTTTTATAGTTCTATTGTCTGGTATATCTTCAAGTATTTTGTATTTTTTTAGTATTACAGTGAACATTGCAATGAGCAAGGAATTTACAAGACCTTGGTAAAATAACATCATCCCTACAGCACTTATGAAAGAAAATATGAATATTGGTACTATTGTAAGTACGGTTAAGAATACAATGAAGACATTATCCATCATTATTACCCAAGATCTGTTTACGGACGTTTTTATGTTATCTTTTGGGAAGAATACAATGTAAAGTGATAGTATAACGAAGAATAATGTAAACACTACCAAATACCAAAAAGTTATTACTATCAATATCATTCCTATGATGTTGTTGCCAAAGAATGATGAGTAGAAGATCATAGAAAATATTGCTAGGAAGTATACGAGGGCCGTTATTATTGTAAACAATATCGATTTACCAATGTTTTCTTTTATTCCTTGGAAAAATTCCTGAAAAAGTTTTTTATGAGTGTTTGTCGAAAAATTTCTAATAACTGTTAGAAGACCTATTTGAGTTGGAAAGAATATACTACTACCAAATAATATAGACATTACTAACCAAAACAAGTTTATTTCTTCGGGTGATGGTGGTGGTTCAATTGGTATTCTGGCGAATATAAATAGACCCATTGTAAAAAAAAGCGTTGGAATATTTGTCAGGAATCCCAGAATACTTATTATTATGTTTTTTGAAAAATTGTCCCACCATAACCAAAAAAATTCTTTGAGTACTCTTATCCACATTTATTGCTTACCTCTCTAGAATTCTAATCTAACTTTAAGTTTATTTTCTACCTATAGTACTAATCTTTAAATTTGTTACGATAACATTTGAAGTCCGTTACTTCCTAAGACCTATCCAGATATGCTTTATTACGGTATTTCCCCTACAACCTCTAAAAGAAAGATAGTTTCCTAAACTGATCATTTTAGGAGTTTTCTGTAAATTTAGAAAACCTATTTCTCGCTAAAACTTATTTAGACAGATGCTATGAACCTTTTTAGGGTTTTATCCGGTTTCTTACCTATATTTTCGGGTACCTTAAATGATAGTTTTTTGATATCCTAGGAGTTTTCTCATAAATTTAGAACATTTATTTTATCTTAAAACTTGCTTAAACAGATTTTACTATTAGGGTACTTCTATTCCATAACTCCTATAAAATGGTATTTTCATCAGATAGCCACACCTTAAGCAGTGTCAAAAATCTAGTTTACTAATTTTCTATAAGTTTTGGAACACTCCCTCAACCCCTTTTTTAAATGATTAACCAACTTCTTAACGATATTTTTTTAGACCTTTAAGAGAGATATGTTCTTATCACAGTACTTTCGTTCAATAATTTCTAAAGAATGATAATTCTTTGAAGTGATAGTCATTTTTGAGTGTGGTATTTTCTAGGGTGGTAGGTTTTTTCAAGATTTGTTTGGTCAAGGTCAGTAATTTTTTATAGCTCAGGTGGTTAAGTATTTTTAAAAGGAATAGGATTGATATTATTGGTTCCTGGTATGTTTGAGGTCTGCTCATTTTTGATGTTTTTGCGGGTAGATAATTTTTGTAGAATAATTGGGTTAGTTTGTAAATGTAAGAAACTTCTAAGTTAGCAATTCCCATAAGAAAAAAATCATAACAAAATCTTGCTACTTTTGAAGCACCCTATTCCTCTAAGAGTTTTACATAAATTTAGAATTACTTACTCCTTCTTATAACTTAATTAGATATGCTATCTTATAAAACCTACAGGATTTTTTAAGGTATTATCAAATTCCTAGTGATATTTTCGAAAACTTTTAAAAAGAAGTTTTGTCCTTAAGTAGTTAGATAATTTCTTAGGTTGTATATTTTTTAAGAACCTTTAAGTAACGAAAGTAATATTTTTTTAAACGTTCTTACTAAAAATTGCATTTTAGGGAGTACTCATATTCTTGGCATACATTCAATTCTCATGGAATTAATTCTTCTGAATACTTTTCTCCAAAAAGTTAACCTTAGGGATTCTTCTTTTTATCACAATGAAATTTAAAGCATAGGATTTTTCGAAAATATTAACTTTCTACTTAAATTTGAGAGCGTTTCAAAAATTTAGCCTATATCTATACTCTTAGTATCAACAAAAGAAGTTCTCACATGAATATGCTAAATTCATAAAAAATCTTAAGTCCTATTGCTTCAGAAAATCATCTTTCTTTAAATACCACCAGATATGAATAGCATAAAATAACTTACCCGAATGAGAGTGTTTCAAAAATATTACTTTCCTACTTAGAAGTGAAAATATTTCAAAAATAGTATTTTACTATTTAAATGTATTCAAATACCTTAGTGAATCGGATAAATTCTTAAGAAATCTACAACTTTAGAAAACTAGCGTTTCTAAAAAATTAAGGAACAGAAGTACTATATAAGAGCACCCTTGTAAAAAGAATGAGATTTAAAACTCTTAAGAGAACAAATTCAAAAAAAAATTACTACTCTTTAGAGGTTGTTAAAACAGAAGAAAAAAGAGGTTATCTAAATAGTCTTTTTAGTAAGGATTATGAAAGAAATATACTCAGGAAGAAATTGGATTTTTTAGGCACAACAACTTTTTAAAGTTTCAAAGAAATATCACCGAGAAATTGGACTACCTCTAAAATAAAGTATCGTTTGAATAAACCACATTTTTAAGAAGGCACGTAACAAAAAATTACCATAATAAGATATCATATCTGAATAAGTTTTAAGAGAAAAAATAAATATTCTAAAATTTATACGAAACTCACTAAGTGAGTAAATTCAAAAAAGAAAGTATCTAAAGAATGCTATTTCTTACTTAGAGATGTTCAAAACATATCTAATAAATTGGATAACCACTTAGAAGGAGTTTGTTACTCAAAAAATACTTTTCTTCAGAGTTTATAGGATGAAAGTACTAATTGCCCAAATATTTTGTAAGGAAGAACGAAAAAGTGTAAATTATTTTTTTGATACAACATCATTTTTTTGGATACTTGATTTTTGTGAGGAATTTCTATAAAAATAACCTAATAAGTTTTAAAGGAGGTTTAAATTATGGCTGTTAAGGTAGCTATAAATGGTTTTGGAAGAATAGGCAGATTAGCTTTTAAAGCGTTAGTTGAACAGGGGGTTTTGGGAAAGGATATAGATGTTGTTGCGGTAGTTGATATTGTTAATGAAGCTGATTATTTTATCTACCAGCTCAAATATGATTCTGTTCATGGAAGATGGAATTATGATCTTAGATCTGAGAAAAGTTCTAACTCTGCAGAATATAATGATGTTTTAATTGTTAATGGTCATAAGATTAGGTGTTTACTTGCTCCTAAGGAAGGGTTAAGTAAATTACCTTGGGGTGAAATGGGTGTTGAGTATGTTATAGAATCTACTGGTTTGTTTACTGATGAAGAGAAAGCAAAAGGTCATCTTGAAGCTGGTGCTAAGAAAGTTATTATTACTGCTCCAGCTAAGGGTAATGTTAAAACATTTGTTATGGGAGTTAACGAAGAAGAGTATGATCCTAATTCTCATCACATTGTTTCAAATGCTTCTTGTACTACAAATTGTTTGGCTCCGATAGTCCATGTTCTTATAAAAGAGGGTATTGGAATTGAAACAGGGCTTATGACAACTATACATGCTTACACAGCGACTCAGAAGATAGTTGATGGCCCTTCTAAGAAGGATTGGAGGGGTGGTAGAGCTGCTGCTATAAATGTTATACCTTCTACTACAGGTGCTGCTAAGGCTGTTGGTGAAGTTATTCCTTCTGTTAAAGGTAAACTTACTGGTATGGCATTTAGAGTTCCTGTTGCAGATGTTTCAGTTGTTGATCTTACTTTTAGAAGCCAAAAAGAAACGTCGATTGAAGAAATTGATTCTCTGTTGAAGAAGGCATCTGAGACTTACCTTAAGGGAATACTTGGATATGTTGATGAAGAGGTCGTTTCGACTGATTTTATACATGATAGCAGGTCTTCTATTTATGATTCTCTTGCTACACTTCAGAATAATCTCAAAGGAGAAAAACGATTCTTTAAGATTGTATCGTGGTATGATAACGAATGGGGGTATTCCAATAGGGTTGTTGATTTGCTTAAATATATGATATCTAAGGATAAGAAGTAGTTTGTTAAGGAGAGGGCTATGGAGAAGAAAACTGTTAGGGATGTAGATTTGAGTAATAAGAAAGTTTTTATTAGGGAGGACTTTAATGTCCCCCTAGATTCGAATGGTAATATAACTGACTATACTAGAATAGATGCTGCTTTACCTACTATCAAGTACCTTTTGGAGAAGAATTCTGCATTAGTTTTGGCATCTCATCTTGGTAGACCCAAAGGTAAGGATCCAAAATATAGTTTGCTTCCCGTTCAGAAAGCTCTTTCTGAAAGATTAGGAATAGACGTTAAGTTTGTTCCAGATTGTGTTAACGATGAAGCAAAAAATGCTATAAAGAGTCTAAAGCCTGGAGAAGTCCTTCTGCTAGAAAATGTTAGATTTTATAAAGAGGAAGAAGCTAATGATGAGAATTTTGCTAGAAATTGGGCAGAGTTAGTTGATGCTTTCGTGTGTGATGCTTTTGGTAGTGTTCATAGAGCTCATGCTTCTGTGGAAGCTTTGCCTAGATTGATGAAACAGATGGGTAAACCTGCTGTTGCAGGGTTCTTAGTTGAAAAGGAGCTTGAGTACCTTGGGAAAGCCCTAAATGATCCAAAAAGACCTTTTGTAGCTATACTTGGGGGTTCTAAAGTTTCTACAAAGATTGATGTGATAAATTCACTTATAAACAAAGTAGATAAGTTACTCATTGGTGGTGGTATGATGTTTACCTTCTATAAGGCTATGGGTATAGATATTGGAAAATCTCTACTTGAACCGGATTATGTATCTGTTGCTTTTGATATCATTCAGAAATCCAAAGAGAAAAATGTTTCTATAGTTTTACCTGTTGATGTGGTTGTTACTGATAGTATTGACAATCCTAGTAAAATTGAAGTTGTGAGTAAAAACAATATTCCTTCTGATATGATAGGTGTTGATATTGGTCCTTCCACTATAAAGCTGTTTTCTGATGAGATTAGGGGAGCTAAAACTATCTTCTGGAATGGTCCTCTTGGAGTTTTTGAAAAAGATGAGTTTTCTAAGGGTACGATTGAAGTTGCCAAGATGTTAGCTTCTCTTAAGGATGCAATAAAGGTTATAGGTGGTGGAGATTCTGCTGCTGCAGTTGCTAAAGCTGGTGTTGAAAGCAAGATGACTCATATATCAACAGGTGGTGGCGCATCTCTAGAGTTTGTCGAAGGGAAACCTTTGCCAGGTATTGTAATTTTGGATGATAGATATTAATGAATGTAGAAGTTTTCGTTTTAGGAGATCTCAGTACTAACTCTTATGTCTTATGGGATGAAGGAATAGGTATTGTTTTTGATCCGGGGGATCACCCCGATCTTATAATGCAGTTCTTAGAAGAAAATAATATATCGCTTCTATACGTTTTAAATACCCATGCTCATTTTGATCATATTCTAGGTAATAATTTGCTTGTCAGTTCAACTAAAGCCAGGCTTGGTGTTAATGAATTAGATTCTGAAATTTTAACGAATGCTTTCTATAATCTGTCAGCTTATATGTCGAAACCATTTTATTCTGTTAAACCTTCATTGTTGCTTAAAGATGGAGATAAATTGGAATTCTTGGACAAAGAAATTTTTTGTATTCATACACCTGGGCATACTCCTGGTTCTAGTTGCTTCTACTTACCAACTGAAAATATTATTTTCACTGGTGATACTCTTTTTAAATTTTCTTACGGTAGAACTGATCTTCTTGGTGGTAACGAAGTAGAAATGGAGAATTCTCTAAGGAAGCTTTATTATATGCTTAATGATGAAGATATATGTTTCCCAGGACATGGAGAACGTTTTAAGTTTAGAGAAGTTAAACTATGGCTAAAGGAAATTTTAAGAATTTAGTTTTATACTTGTTTTTCGTTTTCCAATTGCCTCTGTTTTCTTATGGTAATATTGGTGATAAGATTGTGTTTTTTGCTAAAAGATTTTTAGGAATACCTTATGATGTTGATCCTTTGGGAATCTATGTAAGGAAAAAGGTAATAGTTTATGATGAACGTGTTGATTGTATGTATTTGATTTTTAGAAGTGTCGAGTTAGCTTTTTCTGATGGAAATGATAGGGTTGCATTAGATATTGCTCTCGATAAAAGGTTTATCAGTAGAGGTATGGTTAGTAATTCTATGGTTGTTAATTATGAAACTAGATTTGAATATGGTGAAGATATGATTTTAAGCGGTAAGTGGGGAAAACCTTTGATAACTAATGAGAACATTCTTGAAAAAGTTTTTTCTAGAAGGCTTAATAGAAATATTTTTTTTGTTCCGAAAAGCAAGTATGATTGTATTGAGCAGTTTATTAAGAATGGTAGTATAATTTTTTTTATTAAAAATCCTAAATATAGCAAAAAAAATGAAGTTGTAGGGCATATGGGAATATTAGAAAAAGTTTCTAATGATGTTTTTTTAATACATGCTAAGGGAACTAAGAATGTTGGCGGTAAGGTTGTTAGAGAGAATATGAAAGATTATTTAGAGAGTACTAAATATATAGGTTTTGTTATAACTTATTTTGAATGATTGTTTCTTGTTAGTGATATAAAGTAATTATAGCCGAATTCTGCTGCTTTCTGGTTTGAAGATACTATTTTTGTTTTTCCTTTTTCTGAGAAGAATTTTTCGATACCTTTTAGTAGGAATTCGAAGTCATATAACTTTGATAATGCCATTAGTCCACCGATCATTACCATGTTAACGAATCTAGGGTCTCCTAAGTCAAAGGCTATAGAATTAGCATCTATGTGATAGATTTTTATGTCTTGTCTTTTTGGTGGTATGTTAACTAATGAGGAATTATATAGTAATATGCCATCTTTCTCTAACCATCGTTCAAATTTTATTACAGAAGGTTGATTAAAACAAACAACGATGTTAGGTGATTGAGTCACAGGAGAAGCTACTTCATGATCATCTATTATTACAGTGCAATTTGAAGTACCTCCTCTTTGTTCTGCTCCGTAGGAAGGGAAAAAAGTGGGGTATTTGCCAGATATTATAGCTCCGTAGCAAAGAATCATACCTGCCGACAAAACGCCTTGTCCTCCAAAACCCGAAATTATTATCCTGTTTTCCATATATCAAACTCCTATCTTCAAAATATTATTTATTTGTTACTTTGATTTTCAATAAAATTATAGGGATGTTCAAAAACATCAACTTCCTATTTAAAAGTCTTCATAAATGTTGCTAATATATAAAATGAATCCTTAAAAATGATAAAGATATTTTTTTGTATTAAAATCTAAAGAGAATCAATCCAAAAAACAACAGTGCATCAAAAATATCACCTCTCCCACTTAGAGATATTGAAAATATCCCTAATGGATTGGATGTTTTAAAAAGTCCAATACTCCTAAAAACCACCATTATTAAGAAGTTATAGAAACACTCGTTTTGATAGTATGCCTTTTCTGCATTAATCTTATTTTGTTTATTTGTTTGTATGATTTTTGTTTTTATAGTGTGGTATTATTTCTAGATTTACGGAGACTTCTAAGGTCTTTCTATCTCAGTAGAGTATATTTCTCTAGAAGTTATGGAACATGAGTAATACCATAATAGAAATTAAGCAAATAGCTTCTAGGAAGGATAGGTGAAAAAATAGACTTAGGAAATTAGATTTTTAATACCGCTTTCTAAAAAGCAGCTATATGAAAAGAAAAGTATAAAATTATTCGAAGAAGGGAAAGATGTTATTTTAGGAGAGAAAAAATATTTAACACTGTAGAGTTATGAAATAGACAGTGGTTGAAGCACTGTAATTACTTCAACCACTTATTATAGTTAAGTTCCCCTGTCTATTAAAATCTAACTAAGAAGCTAACATTACCACCTAGCCCTCTGAATCCAAAATCTGGTATTACGTCTGAAGTGAAGGGTAGTGTGGTATATTCTATTCCCCAATTATCATATGCTCTTATTAAGTTATATACTGGAATAGTGTGCTTATACCCTATCCCTAGAGAAAAACCAAGGTATTTTGAAATTAGATATTCGATGTTTATTCCAGCAGTTCCACCTATTGAGAATGTAGTTAAATAGAACTCAAGGTAATACCACCACCAGTATATTCCTCCAAGGTACGCAAATGATCCTAGTAGATTTAATCCAATATAAGGTTTTATTTTTAGATTACCCAGGTATATTGAATAATTTCCTATTAGATCTAGTGTTATGGTCAAGGGAGAAGATAGTACTAAGGTTATGTCTACTTGTGGTTCGAAGTATGCTGCTGAATCATCGTTTATTCCAGATATACCTATAACTAATGGATTATAGTTTTGCAAGTTATTCCATTTATCTTTGAAGTAGGTTAGCAAAGAAGTGTCAGTTGGTGTGTTGTAGACCATTTGTTGTATTCCTAAGAATACTTTAAATATGAAACCTCTTCTTAAACAATCTACTAATTGATCGTTGATTTGTAAGCTACCAAATATAGGTATTACTTCGCTAAAGTCTTCTTCAACTTTTACTACTCTCGCAAGTCCTACGTTTTCTGTTACCGTTCTCTCTTTACCACCGATTTTTATTTTTTTCGTTTTTATGACGTCTAATTCTAGTCCAGGATTAATATCATAATTTTTACCAAGCTCTATATAGTACTTACCGTTACTTATATCAACTATCGTTGTATATAATTTAAACTTTTCTATGCCTCTTATCTGATACTTTATTTCATCTATTATGTTGTCAACCGCTAAGTTTATTGTCTCTTCCCTTGATAAATTTCTTCCTTTTATACCTGTTATTAGTTCAATTAATTCACTACTCTTACCAGATACTGTCTTTGTTATATCTATAGTATGGAATACCTCGCCTTCTCCTGGATCAAAAAATTTGAGAGATACTCTTATTGTTACTTCGTAGTAAGGCTGACCTGCATCATATCTTGTTTCTACACCAAATGATTTTATATTGGGTATTATTATTGTAAACGAATTTATTAATTTTTCGAGTATTTCTGGGGTTAGCGTTATTGTTCCCCATTTTGGATCAACGAACTTTTCCGAAGTAGTTATTTTCGTTTCTTGTAGTTCCTTAAGTCTAGCTAAGAATTTTTCAAGATTACCTTCGGAAAACCTGAATTGATATCCCTTTACTTTAAACCTTTTCATGTTTAAAAACAGATTAACTATTGAGTCATCTAGATTATTTACAACGCTTGCTGGTAAGTCAAATGTGTAGTAAGATGCAAAGATCGAGATTTCTTGCTGTTCAGAAATTTTGATACTTTCCTTTGGTTGTGAAAAACTATCAAACGATAAAGCTATCACTAATATTGCTACAAGTAAAATGATTCTTTTCATAAAAATCCTCCTCACGGATGATTCTAAATCTAGTGATAGTAAAATTTCAATTACTTTTGAGGAGGTATGTAAAGAATCTATTACACATCTATACTTATCCTCATTTTTTTAATTCTTAGTTAATGTAAAGCTTCAATTTACTAGTAGTTCGAATTTTCCTCTAATATATTAAAGTACTAAAGTATTAAAAGGTGCGTTAATCAATAACTTTTTGTATGTGTATTATCTCTTCTCTGAGAGTTTTAAATTTCTTGAGTTTATCTTTAATTTTAGATAAGATAGGATTTTACTCTTTTGATGGTGGAAACGATAAATTAGTAACTAAGAATGGGAGTATGAAAACATTTTTTACACAGCTCAAGAAAACTTGACATTCTTTAAAATTTTTTGTATACTATATACAGTAATATGTATATGAGAGGAGGATAGTTATGGATGTTAAAGTTTATTCTACACCGAGTTGTCCTTATTGTAATATGTTGAAGAATTATCTTAGGTCTAGAGGTATAAGTTTTGTTGATTATGATGTTTCTAGAGACGAAAGGAGAGCGATGGAGATGGTTAGAATTTCTGGTCAGATGGGAGTTCCTGTTGCGGTTATAAATGGTAAGGTTGTTGTGGGGTTTAACAAGCCTTTAATAGATAGGTTGTTGAACATCTCGTAATTTATATTTACTAGATTTTCGATTCATCTATTTCTAGATCTAAGTATTCTATTATTATACCTTCTTCTGCGCCTAAATATGTGTTTTCGCTACCGCAATTATTGCATACATATATATGTGAATCTGCGTAGAATCTATTTCCACAGTCGTTAC
>JBKBIJ010000002.1:0-30214 GCA_046299455.1 Brevinematia bacterium
CAAGTTGTAATAAGAAACTGGGATGTTTCGAAAATATTTTCCTGTTTAAAGGTCTAAAAAATATTACCAAAAAATTCAATAACTCCCTAAAAAACCATATAACCCAAAAAATTACTTTTCTCTAGAAGTTATGAACACAAACACCATAGAAAAAACTTATATGAATGACCTTTAGTAAAGGTATGCGAAAAAAGAAAATTAGGAATTAGATTTTTAACATTATTTTTCTAAGAGTAAATCTCTAAAAAGGTTATTTAACAAAGCTTTCTTTTTCTTCTTTCTGCTTTTTCTGAGGTTGTCCATCAACAGGAATTGGAGTAACCTTCCAGAAATAAGATAAGTACTGGTAAAAATTATCCAAAATTAATTTTGCTTTATAGCTTTGGGTATATTCATAGTGGTTTCTTACAAATCTTTTCAAAAGATCAATATCCTCATCTCGATCGACCTTTTGGATCGTTATCATTTGAGGATTAAACAATTTAGGCAGAATGTTATCCTCATCTAGTACAAAAGCAAGTCCGCCACTCATACCTGCTCCAAAGTTTTTACCTACTTTACCTAACACAATAACCATTCCATCAGTCATGTACTCACAGCCATGATCTCCAACACCCTCAACTACAGCAATAGCACCACTATTCCTAACAGCAAACCTTTCGCCAACAACACCTCTAATATACACTTCTCCACCAGTAGCTCCATACAACCATACATTACCACCTATCACATTATTAGCAGGATCAAATTTAATTTCTTCAAAAGGCCTAACTACTATTCTACCACCAGCCATACCCTTACCAAGATAATCGTTTGCATCCCCTATCAATGTCATATGAATACCATTGACTATAAAAGCACCAAAACTCTGACCAGCGTTACCTTTATAAATCAATTCTACTCTACCATTCTTGAGAGCGTTATCTTTTCTATGTATCCTAACTATGTATCCTGCAATCTTTGAACCAACAGTCCTATCGGTATTTTTTATACTAAACCTAAAACTGACAGTTCCTTCGTCTTTTTCAACAACTTTTCTAAATTCTTCACTTTCTAAAACCTTATCATCCAAATGCCTTTCATATGGTATATCATTTTTGACACCACTATACCTCAAATGTTCTTTACTATATTTAGAGAAATCTTGAAGAATTGATGAGAAATCTAAGTGGAACTTCTTAGGCAAGAATACATCTTTCTTTGGTTTTAGGAGATCTGTTCTACCGATAATTTCTTCTAACTTTCTATATCCCATACTAGAAAGTAACTCTCTAACTTCCCTAGCTACAAATATCATATAGTTCATCACCCATTCTGGTTTTCCTGGAAACTTCTTCCTTAACTCGGGATCTTGTGTTGCAACACCAACAGGACATTTATTTGTATGACATATTCTAGCCATTATACAACCTTCAGCAATCATCGCCATAGTACCAAAACCATATTCGTCTGCACCAAGCAGAGCGGCAATTACAACATCTTTACCTGTTTTAATGCCTCCATCTACTCTTAACTTAACCTTATATCTAAGGTCGTTTTCAACGAGCATTCTCTGAACCTCTGTAAGCCCTAATTCCCAAGGCATACCAGCATACTTTATAGAAGTCCAAGGAGAAGCACCAGTTCCACCATTGCTACCACTAACAACTATTGTATCAGAATAAGCTTTAGCAACACCAACTGCAACAATACCAATACCTGTTTCAGAGACAAGCTTAACAGCAACTCTACCTTCAACATTTATGTGCTTAAGGTCGTATATAAGTTGTGCCAAATCCTCTATACTGTAGATATCATGGTGAGGGGGTGGCGAGATAAGGGTAACTTCTGGTTTGGTATGTCTTGCTCTAGCAATATCTTCGGTAACTTTCCACCCAGGAAGCTGACCACCCTCACCTGGCTTAGCACCTTGAGCTATCTTTATTTCCATCTCCTCTGCAGACAAAAGATAGTTCGGTGTAACCCCAAATCTACCAGAAGCAACCTGCTTTATCTTGCTATTGCTTTCAGTATAAAGTCTTTCTTCAAACTCTCCACCTTCTCCACTATCACTTTTAGCCCCAAGCCTATTCATAGCAATCGCAATAACTTCGTGAGCTTCTATACTCAACGCCCCAAAAGACATAGCCTGAGTAGTAAACTTTTTCAAAATTTCATATTCAGACTCAACTTCATCCAAAGGTATAGGATCTCTATCACTAACAATCTCAAGTAGATCCCTCAAACTCGAAGGTTGCCTATTATTGACTATTCTAGCAAATTCCTTGTAAGCTTCCTCATCACCTTGCCTTGTAGCCTTCTGAATGGCTCGTAACATCTCAGGATTATGTTCATGGTATTCCCCATCCTTTCTATATTTATACAATCCCATATCCTCTAAAATAGGGACAAAATCATCACCAAATCCTTTTTTATAAAACTCATAATAATCTCTAGCAATCTCATCAAGGCCAACACCCCCTATCCTATTTATTGCACCAGTGAAATACCTATCAACAACGTCTTTAGAGAGACCTATAACTTCAAATATCTGGGCACCACGATAACTATTTACATCCGAAATTCCCATTTTAGACATTATCTTATAAATACCTGCCTCTAAAGCCTTTTTGTAGTTTTTAAGCGCAACCTTATAATCAGACGGCACTTTAGATTCTTCCTTACCCCCTTCATTCTTAACAATATTAACAACGGTATCATAAGCTAAATAAGGATTCACCAAAGAAACACCAAAACCTATCAGTAAAGCAAAATGATGATCTATAAAAACTTCACCACTCTCAACAACTATAGAACACTTCCATCTTAAACCTTCTCTTATAAGCCTATGATGTAGACCAGAACTAACCAGCAAAACAGGAATATATGCATAATCTTTACCAACATCTCTATCGCTAATAATCAATATATTATAACCTTTCTTAACAGCCTCAACTCCTTCCTCTATAACTCTTTCAAGCTCACTGGCAAAATTTTGACCACCATTTATGGGTTTATAAACGTTTTTTATGACTATACTTCTAAAATTATCATCATTTAGACTCTTCAAATATTCAATCTCTTCGTCAGTAATTATTGGAGAAGCAAACTTAAGGACTTTAGTATTATCCGGAGAAATTTTAAGAATATTCTGGCGAGGTAATATATAGCTATCAAGAGACATAACTAAAGTTTCTCTATATGAGTCTATAGGTGGATTTGTAACTTGTGCAAATCTTTGCCTGAAGTAACTAAATATGTTTCTCGGTTTGAAAGAAAGAAAAGGTAACGGCGTATCATCACCCATAGCACCTACAGGCTCCTTACCAAGCGATATCATATCATATAGATGTTTCTCTACTTCACCAGCATCATATGCAAATGCTCTCTGCCTCCTAATAAGATCTTCTCCTTCAAATCCATTCGTATATCCTGTACCCGAACTCCCAACAAAAATGATATTATTTCTAACATAATCTTTGTAAGGATACATAGTTGAATACTTCTTTTTTATTTCCGAATCCTTCAGAATACTTTTATTGCTTAGATCTACTGCTATAACCTCACCTGGCCCAAGCTTACCTTTTTCTATAACTTTCTTCTCTTCAACTTCAACTATTCCAACCTCAGATCCCAAAACTATTTCACCATCTTCCGTCACAACATACCTTGCAGGTCTAAGCCCATTTCTATCAAGTGAAGCAACAATAAACTCTCCATCGGTAAGCACTAAAGCAGCTGGTCCATCCCAAGGCTCAGAAATAGTCAAATTATACTCAAAGAAAGATTTTTCATCTTCACCAAGAAACGGATTACACTTATAAGCTTCAGGAATAAGAATCATTATAGAATGTAACAAATCTCTACCCGACATATAAAGGAACTCAAGAACATTATCAAGCTGAGATGAATCACTACCATATGGCCATATTATAGGTTTCAAGTACTTAGTATCCTCACCCAAATCTATAGACGCTTCCCTAACTTTCGTCCAATAATAGTTACCTTGAAGAGTATTTATTTCTCCATTATGAGCTAGCATTCTGAATGGCTGAGCAATAAACCAAGTTGGTAAGGTATTGGTACTATACCTTTGGTGAAAAACCACAAAATCAGATTCAAAATCTTCACTATTTAGATCAATAAAGAAATTGGCAAGCTGACGAGCACCAAGTAGCCCTTTGTAGACAATTTTCCTCGAAGAAAAAGAAGCAATATAGCACTCATTCTCTAAACCATTCTCATAAAAAAGAAACTCTATGTGCTTTCTTGCAATGTAAAGACTCTTTTCCGTTTCCTTAGATGTATCACTAACTTTAACAAAAAGTTGCTGTATATCCGGTAAACTCTTTAACGAAATATCACTTAATTCATCTTCCTTAACGGGAACTTTTCGCCATCCAATCTTCTCAATACCTCTCTCAGCTAAAACTCTCTCTATTATATCCACTGACTTCTTTTTACTATCCTCCCGATTAGGTAAAAAAACAACCGCAACAGCAAACTTACCTTCATCCAGTGACGAATCAAAAACCTTCTTAAAAAACTTGTATGGTATCCTAGAAAGGATACCACAACCATCACCAACCTTATAGTCAGTACGTATAGCACCTCTATGCTCAAGGTTAACCAATCCTTTAATACCATCCAAAACTATTTTATGACTTCTCTCACCCCTAATATTGGCTACAAAACCTACACCACACTCATCATGCTCTCTTCCAAAAAAATTAACCCAATCAACTTCTTTCATACAAATCCCTACAATATAATCTAATTTTCAGTAATTTTAATTAATATAATCAATTACTTTCATATTTCAAATAGAAAATAAATGATATGTGAAAAACTTAATTTTCCAAAATCTCCCCATGTTAACCATCTTTTATTACAACTTATTAGGGAAAATTTTATAAAGTATTTATTCTTTTATAACTCAATAAGACGAGTAGTAGTTCTATGATAAGATTAAAAGGTTATTTACTAGAATTCTAACCTAACCTCAGTTGGAAACGTTTTTCTTATAACATTTCCAACAAACTCAAATTCGCCCTGGATTATGTAACTACCTTTATCAACAACTTCTCCATTCCTGTCTTTCAAATCCCATTCCAATCCCTTAAATTCTATCAATTTACCGCTAATCACCTTACCTTCTTTGCTAAGTTTAACATTTGCAACCTCCTTAAACTCTCTAACAATCTCTCCATTCCTATCAGATATAATTACAATCCTATATGAAACAATATTTTCCTTAATCTGCCTAAATGAAGAGATAGAAATTTTTTCCTGTGGTGAAGTTACAACCAACTTATCAACAACTAAAATTATATTCCTCGGATCAGAGCTTATTATTATATTTTTCTCCAACTTTTCGGACAAGTTACCACCTTCATCATAGGCAAAAATTTTCAGCTTATACGTATCATCATACAAGGGCGTACCTACTTGCGATTTACCATCCCAAGTAATGGATTTAGAAACTTTAGGCACAGACTTAGCGTTAGTTAATCCAAACTCATAAACTACATTGTCACTACTATCAAAGATTTTATACCCCCAGTACTTAACACCTACGTTATCCGCAATGCTTATGTCAATAGTTATAGTGTTATACTCTTTCGTATCAAATAATATCATCTTAGGTCTAACTAGCAAAGATATAGATGGAAATTCTTTATCTTCGTAGGTTTTTTTGAACAGAAAGTCAAAGTCATATGAAAGTTGGACATTGTGTGATGCACCTACAAAACCAAGATTGTACAGTGAATACTTTAACGAAGCACCGTACCAGTTCACATCGAATCCCATTCCTAACCCAGAAAGAATACCTAAATCTTTGGAAGGTAAAGTATCATATCCTAACCTAAATCTTATTATACCATCCCAGAATGTTGGTATCCAGGTATACTCTGCCCCTGCTTTGATGGAAAAACCACTACCTTGTATTGAATCCAATTGACCCGAAATTAGAATAGAGTGTTGACTATCTGGGGTAGAAAAAACCGTATAAATTGCACCTAATGAAATACCCATAGGTATATCTATATTCGTACTTCCTATTCCTATGTTTTTTATAGCAAGGCCAATACCAACCCCCTCAACCTTACTTAACGCACCAACATCTAAAACAAAAGACATAGATGAAACATCATCCACACTCTGTCCAGCTAGCTTTAAAGAAATTCCAAAAGATAATGCTTCAGAGAAAACCTTTTTATACCCTAAACCAAATAAATACTCTGAAGCGTAAACTTTACCATCAAGTTCGTTAATATCATTCCATTTTTCTTCCTCTGTAGACCAAAATGCAAAACCAACCCCACCAACACCATCCAAAAGATCTATACTTTTAACCGGTACCTTAAAACTACCGTAAAACTCCAAGTAACTAAAACCTATAAACCTATTCTGATACCCAAGTGAAACAGAACCAAAACTAACGTTAGGTAACCCCGCAGGGTTCCAAAATATGCTCTCATTATCTCCACCAATAGCAACATACGCACCACCTAAAGATAACGGCCTAGGACCAATAGTACTATCAAGCAAAGACAACCCAAAACTGTAACTACTAAGAAAAACAAACAAACCTAGTAACAAAAACTTTTTCATATATACCTCCTAAAAAAGGGAATAATCCCTTTATTTTATCATAATTTTCTTTATAATAGTATTCCTTCCATCATTAATAACCAATAGATAAACACCTTGTTTGATTATACTACCATCATCCGCTCTCAAATCCCAATCAAAATCATATTTACCCGGTTCAAGTTCCTTATCATCTAAAAACTTCTTAATGATAGTACCATTCAAATTCATTATGAAAAGTTTGATATAAGATCTCTCAGGTATATTTAAAACGATCTTAGAAGTACCCCCAACTACAACAGGATTTGGGAAAGAATGAATATCCAAAACATCATCCTTAAGATTAAACCTCAACAAACGAAAATCATCTAAACTATACTCCAATACCTCAGGAATAGTAATCTCCTTTTCGTAAACTATATAATTATTTTTCTTTACGACGAATTTATATGTAGTCGGAATTAGTTTCAAACTAAATTTTCCATCACTATCCGAAAACAAAGATTTAATAATTTTCTTAGTCCTAGATTCATAAACATCAATGGAAGCATCTTTAACTGGACTTCCACTAACTTTCTCGGAGACTCTACCAAAAACTTGTACTTCAATTCTAGTAGTAATGATCTTAACATAATCAACTTTGTTAGTATTTTTAGTAGAATGAACCTCAAAATATATTTCATTACTCTCTCCTATACTCACATTATTTGGATCAATCATTTTAACCTCAACGATATACGTTATAGAACCATTACTTTGAATACTGTTAGTTACACCTACATTCGATACCAAAAACGTAATATCACTTTCATTCTGATCTCTAATTGTTACAAGCCATTTACCATTTACAAACAAATCACCAGCTGCTTTTAAAACAACCGTATCGTCAACAACATCATCGTTTTCAACAATAACAGAATAAAGTGAAGGCTGAATCAACATAACATATCCACTGGTAGTCGAATTAGAGCTGACCGAAACACTTGCCTCATAAACATTGTCACCAACTCTATTACCACCGCTACTAACAGGTATAGCAATAAGATCCGGTCTAGGATCAACAATAATAACACTCAAAACCACATAATCCTCAACTAACTTACCTTCAGAAATTGCCCTGACACCTATGTTATTATACAAACCACTAGAAAGATTAGAATCATTACTTAAATATGTAATAATCATACCAGTAACAATACTACCAGAAGGTAAATTTGTAATATAACCTGAATTAGTAAAGTAATGAGTTATATCATTCCATGTGTTATCTCTGATCATAACTTGGTAAACCCAATTCGTGTTTGTATTCCAGTCACCAACTATGGTGATGAATTCACTCCTATCACTACGATCATTTTGTACATAGAAATAATTTGTAATATATTCTCCTTTTTCAATTTTATTGGTTAAAACCTGAGGAGATGGATAATAAATATTATCATGATCGCTAACCAACATAACATCTGGTCTACCTCTATCGTCTACCCTAAACACAATATTAAACTCATCTCTAACCAACTTAGTATAGGAAAACAGCTTAATATTTACAGTATAATTACTTTCAAAAGTATATGTAGAATTTGATTGTAATAGCATTTCAACTTTAAGTGTCTTAGCAGTCAAAGGAGGAAGTCCATTCAAATTAAACCCACTTCCAACAACATCACTAGTTATATCAATATTATCCAAAATGAATTTAACATTCCAGTCACCATATCCACCGTTAGCACTAAGAATGAAATCCGAAGTTCTATCCTCTTTAGCATTGAACAAGATCACATCTTGAGTTATAGTAATCCCTTTTTCAACCAAGTTAGTTAAAGCTTGAGGTATAGGATAGAACACATTACTACCGGCACTTGTAACAAACACATCAGGTCTATTCCTATCCTTTACAACATATCTCAACCTAAAATTATCGTTTGAAATACCAATCCATGAATATAACTTAAAATCTACGCTAAGGACATCATCAATATTGTTTGTTGAATCAATTCTTAGTAAACTCTCAATCTTCAAAACAATATTACTATTAGCAAGTATGGTAGTTACAAAACCTAAGTTAGTTATCTGAGAAGTTACATTACTCCAAGAGCCACCATTATTTGTTGAAATATAGTAATTGATATTAAACTTATCATAAGCATGGCCAGAACTCCAAATTTTCATTTCTTCGTCCTTTGCCCTAAGGTTAGCTAGATACAGCAAAACACTATTGGTTACATTTTTCTCTATCTCAATTTCCTGAACTTGAACTGATGGAGTAGTTTCATAAACATTGTATCCATTTGTAATCGATCCGGAAACATAGTATATATCTGGCCTACCCATATCAACTAAAACATATCTAAACCTACCTTTATCGATCTTGAGTCCACCTTGAGATAGTAACTCAATATCGATATCTTGCAAAGTATTCATAGGTAGCGATGTATTTGAATCAACACTAACAATGATTCTCAAATATTTAGGATTATCCATAGGTATAATATGTTTAACTGAAATGTCTGTAATTTCTGATGTTATATCAACCCAAGAAGAGTTGCTAAACTTCTCAATCTTAAGCGAAAAATCCGGAACAGAGAATGGTGTTACGTAAACTGTGTTTGTTTCAATCTGGGCCCTCCAGTTACCCACATAGAAATAATTTGTAATGTAATCACCTTTTCCAACATATTCAATGCGTACCTGAGCAGAAGGAACCGTTTCGTAAACATTACTCCAACCACTTCCAATATAAACATCAGGAATACCCCTATCAGTTATTACAGAAACAAGCCTTATAGTATCTACATTACCTTGATCGTTCTCAACAAGAATGTCAAAATTAGTAGTTTGCCCAAACCCGTAAGTAGAACCAGAAACCGCTTTAACCTTTACATAGAAAGTATACACTCCTGAAGGAGAAACATAAAAAGGATAACCGCTACCTACAACGGATGAGGTTATATCGTTAGTAAAAGATGAATAATAAGTTATATCCCATTGTCCTTTATCGTTATCAGCCTTTAGGTTAAAATTACCACCAATATCAGCATTTCTATTACTAACATGAAATGCAACCATATCGCCCAAAGCTTTATCAAACAAATTGGTAACACTTATACTATAAGTATCGTCTAAAACATCTTTACCAATATTGTCATAAGCATAAATATCAGGAATACCTATTCCAAAGGTAATCTTATAGGAACCAACATCTTCCCACTTAGTTGTAATACCATATACATTAAATTTCAGAACTAACCTATCATTGTTATTAGTAGCATCAATGGGTTTACCAGAAATCCTATACAAAACTTCACCCAAACTAGCCAGAGAATTAGTTACTCCCGTATTTGTAATTTGAGAGGTGACATTACTCCAATCTGATGAACTTGATAAATCAGGGTTATTTATATCAGGACCAATATACTTGTAAACTATATACTCCCATTGATTATCTTTTATAATTTCACTGACCGTTATAGCAATATCTTCAGATAAAGGTCTTAGATTTTTGATTCTAAATAATCCTTCTTTGTAGGTTGTATCATTATTTGGATAAGAATTATTGACAACTTGATCTACGTTTTCAGGAACACTCGAAAAAACACCAATACCTCTATAAACTGTTTCATTTGTTCTCTTGACAAATAAGTCTGGTGGAAGTGCTTTTTCAACGTAAACCATAAGATTATCAACAACATTATCTTTAAGAGGAGACTTTATCATTATAAAAACTTTATTCGTTTCACCAACATTAGCACCTAATCCCGTATTTTCGTTGGTTGATGAAACAAACAAGTTTAGAGTGAAAGTACCACCAGATGGTATAACACTAGTATTCCAACCATTAACATTAGTTATGATAGACGTTATATCATTAATTCCATTCGAAACGGAAATTCTCCATTGAATATTATTCAAATTAGTTATTCTTATATTAAACTCGAAATCTGATGGCGAAGGATTTGATAAAACAACAGTATAGGTATTATTTGTCAAAGTATAGCTATAAAGATACTGAAGCGAAGGATCAGAAGTTATAACATTATACCCAATAGAACCATACAAAGAAGATACCACTATACCATCAACTCTTGTTGAAGTAAGTTTATCATAAATAGAAACACTATCTCTTTTTGAAGTGCTATTCGTATCACCATCGGGTATACCATCAAAAAAGATACCCATAACTTCATTTGCACCAGCAGGGTAACTACCTGGCGATATAACCATAACTACCAAATTACTACCAACGTTCGATGGAGATAAGTTAGCAATAGTAAAACCTTGACCCGTTATGGAAGATGTGATGTCAACATTATTAAACAAGTATATAATATTCCAACCACTTGCAAATACCCTATTACTAGCTTTGATAATTATATCATCGTAATAGCTCCCTAAATTAGTTACTGAAACCTCATAGATGTTTGTAATACCATTATCAATTCTATTGCTTATACTTTGAGAATAATCTTGAGAGAATACACCAGCACCAACCCAGGATGAACTATCATATTTTCTTACAACTAATTCAACCTTACTAACAATAGGTCTTAAAACAAATTTTACAACATCCTCTTTTGATGGATCAGTTGACGAATAACCTTTTATAACTATATTTTTTGCAACGTTAACAGGAATAGAAGAATTAGTAGGAGAAAACCTAATTTCAATCGGGCCAAACTCTTGTCCATAAGATAAGCTTAAAGTGAAAGTACCGTTAACAATTTGAGTTGTAACATCTTGTCCATTTGTAAAATATTGAACTTTCCACCACCCATCACCCCCTGTGCCTTGTAATATAATACTATCGTTGCCACCCGAATTCTTTACATAAACATATCCAACCTTCTCAACCCCAACATTCATCCTAAGCTCTAATGTCTGATCACTAGCATCCGAATTAACAATATTATCACCAATATAACTAACTCCATTCTTGCTAATCCTTAAATCAGGTCTTGCGCTACTAACAATACCTCTAAACCCAACAACATCAGATAAAACCCAATTACCGTCAGGTAACTTAGTATCAACATAACCCTTCACTGTATAGTTATCTCCACTTGATAAACTAGAAGATGGGGTTAGAAAAACCTTAACTACAACAATGTTAGTATTTCCACCAACATAAGGCTGTAAGTTTGTTAAAAAACCTGAAGTACTAGTTATAGATGATGTTATTTCTTGATTAGTAACCCAACTGTTACCATCGTTTGTACATAAAAAATACCTAACAATCCAATCTGAATTACCAACATCCGCTCTTATTCTTATATCCCTAGTAGATGTACCATTGTTTATAAAGTACCAAAAACCACTAGCAGAACTCACACCATCATTGTATGTATAGTCATCTACAAGTTGCCCATTATTGTAATCATTAATTCCTCTTATCATGTTAAGACCTGAGACATCACTACCAGAAGGAAGTTTACCAACCATACTATCACCAAAGTAGTAGTCTGTAAATTCGATTTTGATGTTAGTAATGAATATCCTATTTGTACCTTCATTAACCTTGTTGTTCAATATCAAATACATGAAAACGTTACCTTTCTGATTTGTGAGACTACCGCTTTGTCCGTTTGTCAATGTAATATAGTTAGTTGGAGCACCGGAAATAGAGTTTGTCTCAGGGGAGAGTAAAAATTGTACTATGGCATTATTAGGTAGTTCTAAAAAACCAGCAGTTACTCTAGCAGAAATAGGTACAAAACCTGTTGTATTATCTGGAGAAATCAAATTTTTAGTTCTAAAGTTAGCAAATGAATTATATCTTCTCATACCCTCAACAGCATCAATGTCTATATCAAAAACAACATTACCAAATTGATCTAACTTAACTAGATTTCTACGAGGATATGCAGAAACAATATACAGAAACGCACCATCAGTAGATAACCTAGCATGATGAGATACATTTGCTAAGCTATACAAATTAACATCTTTGGCAAAAAGCATCTGACCTGTAACTTTATCGATCTTTTGAAGAAAAGCATGATCATTTTCAGTGGGTCCATGGTTTATCCACAAAACAAAAACATAATCCCCTACAACCACAACGTCAGGATAAGCATCTGCATTATAAGTACCATAAATTGTGCCATTACCAACAATAACATCGTTAGTTCTCCACTGCCCACTAATATTAGTAACATCGTTAGTCCAAATTCTTATAAAATTACCACCCGAAAAGTTTATTTTTTGTAAAAACACTTTACTCCTGGAAAAATCCCTATGATACAACTTAAAAGCTACATAGAGATCATAACCATCAACATCAATAGAAACAGTTTCTTCTCCACCATACCAATAGTTCGCATTTCCATAATTATTATATACATTAACTACTTTATCAGAAGTATTTCCACCCCATGTAACTCTAGTCAAATCTGAAGGGTTAATTTTCTGAGCAAGAACATTAAAATTACCACCTGAATTATTAAGCCATACAACATAAAGATAGTTGTCCACTCCAAGGATAATATCAGGGTAATAATTATTACCTGAACTAGTATTAACAACCTGATCAGCAACTTTATTTCCAGTATTTGCATCTATTTTTGCTATTCTTACGTTACCACTTAGGTAATAAGCCACGAAAACGTGTCCTCCGTAAAAAATTGGTTTAGCCTGGTAGTTGAAAGTGTTTGCTACATAGTTATCCTGTAAAGCAGTACCCCATTGTAAAACACCAGAAGAACTCACCTTTTGTATAACCAATCTCCAAGATGAACTTATATTATCACTGTAAACAACATAAAGATTACCTGAAGGATCAACACAAGAGGAAGGAAACCTAGAAGAACCATTATCCCAAGAAAGAGAAGATTCATTTGTATTAGTCCTAGTAATAACACTTAAAGGCCACTCTCTATTACCTGCTAAATTCAACTTATTTGCAAAAACATCATATCTAAACAAGGCATTAGCAGAGAAAGGCGTAGTAAGGTAAGAATACACGTTTAGTTCACCAACGGTATAAACCCTTGAATTAACCTTATCAACAACAACATCAACAACAGGACCATCCCAAGCCCATAAAGTGAAAGCATTATTTCTAGCACCGCCTACCCAAATACCAATATAACTATTGTAAGCATCGAGATGTAACGAATCAGAAAAATTTTCTTCCCAAACAATAGTATTCGAAGGTGTCTTGTATAAAACACCAGCAAACGAAAGAAAAGAAACAAAAGCAAAAATCAAAATCCACAAAACCCTTTTCATAAAATCACCTCTCATTTAATAAGTAACTTTTTAACAACAACCTGTTTTCCATCATTAATAACAAAAACATAAACACCTTGTTTTACATAACTACCGTTTTCATCAGTTCCATCCCAAATGACATAATAAACACCTCTGTCCCTATACTCATCTTTAACGAGATGCTTAATCAATTTACCTTTAAGGTCATATATAGAAACACTTACTTTAGAAGGTTCGTTTAGGGCATACACAAAACTACCACCTTTACCAGATTCTACTGGATTCGGGAAAATCCTCACATCAAGCTTATCGGAGCTCATGTTAACTCCAACTAACTCAAAGTTGATGGTATTAGTACCTAACTCAAAGTATATATTAGTGAAAGTACCTACATAACCTTGAGCATCAACTTTAATCTTATATAGCCCTCCAATAACTGGATAAACAGGTGCAGCGTAATTACCATTATCATCACCAGAAACTTTAACTCTCAAACCGTAAGGATCCACAACTTCAACAATAGGTTTAGGTATACCCTTCTTAGTTTTTCTATCCTTTACACTACCAACAATAAACATACTTTCTATCGAAACCTTATTAGTTATATAATCTTTTCTCGTATTGTTTTTATATGACCAAACTTCAACGAACTGTTCAAAAACATCTGCTGGGTTGACATCAATTGAAGGTTTAATAACAGTTTTTATTATGTAATATGAACTATTTTCAATATATGGTGTAACATAACTACCGTTAACTATATTTTCAGTTATATCATTATTATTGAGATCGTAATACTTAACTTCCCAAGTACTGTTTCCGCCAGAAGCTTTGACATAAAACTTTTCTCTGACTACATCGGTATTCATAACACCCAAGTAAACTGTAGTAGCAACATTTTTGAACGTTTTTAGGTTTTTACCTGAGTCTGAATACGATGAAAAAGAAAATATGTTATCAAACCCACTTGCACTTCTAACATCAACATTCGGATAAACAACAACATCTCTTAATGTAATATAGTCATATATATTGTTCTGTACATCGTAAGTATTCATAGATATTCTAAGATAAGAATGGAACCCCGAAGTAACCGTTGAGTTAGTATTCGTAAGAACCCTATAAACTTTTATAAATCTACTACCTGAAGAAGGTAGAGAGATTATATAGTTAGAATTAAAAACCTGGCTTGTTATATCGTTATCACTCTGATCTAAGATTTTAGTAATAAATTCTGGGGAATAGTTACTCTCAACAGAAATAACGAATCTAACATCACCACCAGAATTTATGGAATTACTTAAATAAACTATATAAACATTTGTTTCATTCAGCTCGATTTTGTTCGTTATAACACCATCCACAATACCATTACCTACGAGATCATTGTTATCAATATCGTTTCCTCTAACAAAAATATCAGCAATAGCATCAACATAAACTATATTCATCTTTAGCTTAGAGATAACGTTAGTATTTTTTCTTGAAATAGCTTGTACCTCAAGGATATTTGTATTACCACTTATAAGTTCACTAGTATTAGTTATTTTAACAGATAGCAGAAAAACACCGTTTCTATCAATAGGATTAGTAGTAAATCCACTACCAAACACATCCGATGATATATCAGTCGAATTTGTATAGAAAGTTACATTCCACCCACTTGGATTTGACTGATTAGCCTTTACAACGAACTGTTCCCAAACATTGTCACCATTAGATACGATAATATTACCGAAAATGGACTGATATTTACCAACATACACATCCACATTTGTGGAATAGGAAGGTATAGACAAAACAGTAACTCTAGGGGCAACGAACTGGTTTGTAACAAATATATAATCATATACGCCAGGATTATCATATAAACTAAAATCATACCTTATTATAATTTTATCTCCAGGAACCGCACTAGACTTAGGTACAACATAGAGGGTTAAATAGTCTTCAGGCCAGCCATTAGCAGAATTATAGTTACTTATGTTATTTGTATAACCAGTAGTAGTAAGAATTGAATTATCTAAATAATCACCTGATTTATTCGTATGATATATATCGAATTTACCAACATCACCATAGAAACTAGCTTTCAACTTGAATGCCGGATATCCTTCGATAGGTGCTATATTTCTCATAATTATTTTGAACTTACCTATCTCGTTAGTTTCTAACTTTTGGTAATCCGAACTATCGGGAGCAAACTGGTTAGTGCCTTTAATTACTCCAGTAATCATATTAGAAACAGACACATCAGGTAATCCAGGAGTAATAATGCTCTCAAACCATAACACATCAGTTCTCTTTTCTTTTGTAATACTCTCAAAATAAAAGTAGAAGAAAACATTATCATTAACAAAACCATTACTATTAACAATCTCTAACCTGACTATTTTCTCATATCCTGGATTTATGAGGTTAGTCCACCCAGAGTTGGTATTAGTCAAATAAGATGTTATATCGTTTGTATTCTGATCGAAAAATTTGAAGATCCAGTTAGTAATGTGATTACCAGGTTGGCTACCATTAGAAACTATAACAAATGTTCTAAACATATCACCCCAATCTCCTGAATTTTTAAACTTTAGAATTATATCATCTCTAGGATAATTCTTAGTTATACCATACAACATATAGTTATCTGAGTAAAACTCATTTGTTACAACACCTAATCCTCTATAAGCTGATTCATGATAAACATCAGGCATACCTCTAACCACTATAAAACTATGCATACCTCTATCAACTACATTACTCCTAAATGTACTTATAAACTCATATTTCAAGCTAAAAGTATTACTTACAGCGCCATTTGTAGTACCAACATTATAATCAACATCATTCGTTAAAGATACATACACAACTACTTCCACCTGCTCATTCGAAATATAGACGTTCGTCCAACCACTATTTGTAACAAACGTTGTTATATCATTAGTAAAACCACTAATAACAGATTTAAAAACATAATTCCAATCCGATAAACTTCCTCCTATATTACTAACACTTACTTTGAATACATAACTTTGAATACTCCCAGTGTCATTTTTAAGTTTTATCTTGACAATATTTGTTTTCCCTGCAATTATCTTATTACTTAAACTACCTTGTTCTTCGTAAGTAGAAGAAATATTTGGTAAATCAATCCAACCGGTAAAAGGAGAAAAAACACCTAAGTCTGGCTTAACGGTTATAGCTATATTGGATACAAAAACAACATCTTCCTGTGAATAAACATAAGAAGAATAAGCTCTAACCTTAATTCCTATCCATTCATCATCATTAGCACTACTCAAAGGATAAGAGACGACCTTAAGAGTAACACTACTACCAAGTGGTAATGTTAAGTTTGTAGTGTTAGTAATGTTATGTGTAATATCGTTATTGTTCACATCGAGATACTTCACAAACCATTTGGAGTTCTGTGGATCACCTACAATGTTTATAATATCTGGGTCAGTTGTACTATCATTCTGTACTATGACTATATTCGTAGCTATTTCAGTCCCGCCTTTTAACAAAACATTTGTAATATGTTGTCCACTACCAGTAGAGTTATAAACATCATTACCATTAGTAGCTGAAGATAGATCATAACCAACTATAACATCAGGTCTAACTTTTATATTTCTTGGTCTTGCATAAACAACATCATAAGAGTTAGTAAAATTAGTTATAGTGGCAGAAATCTTAACCCATGGTTCAATACCACTATCAACAGTACTACCTGGCTTGAAAACACCCCTAAACACAAATTCCTCACCAGCACCTAAAGTAATATTTGTACCATTAGTCAGAGAAGTTGTTATGTCGTTAAGGTTATGATAATACTTTTCATCCCAATCCGAATTAGTTATACCAGAAGATTTGAGTAAGATAGTACTACTTTCAAGTCCATCGTTTCTAAGCTTAAAATAGTATGTAACAGATTGCTCATTTACAGTTCTTACCATAATTGATTGAGTAACAGAAAGGTTAGTAGATAGATAATCACCTTCGCCAACGCTATTTAAAAAGTACGAATTAGTAGATATTATAAGATCAGGTTGATACTTATGGTTTTCGAAAACGAATCTAATACTATCTTTTCTATTGTTATCAGTTGAAGCACTGGAGTTTGTTGAAGAAAAATAAAAATTCATCGTAAGGTAAGCACCAACAGGAGCATTTGTCTTAGGAGAAACAACAACCCTGATGACCTTACTTTGTCCAGTATTTAAATACAAGTAGTAAGGATAACTAGAAACATCTTGAGCATCACTTAAGTTGTAAACATTTATATTCCAATCTGAAACATCACCAATATTTACATTGAATAAATTCGTTATCTCAACAACATCTTGTAGAATACCAGAATTTGTTACCACTATGTAATTGGTAACTTTTGACTCATAATTATAGAACCTGGAGTTAACAGTATTAGTTAAAACTTGGTTATCTGGTGAAATTTCCCAGTAACCTTTACCTAAAATAGTATAAGAATTACTTATAAAAGCATCAGGTAGATATTTCCACGATGTTGCCCTAAGTGTTAAGGAATCATGTAAAAAACCACCTTTTACGGCGGAAGAGTAGAGAACAAAATCTTGATATTCACCATCATAAGCACTAGAAGGTATAGTTACCTCAACCCTAAAATTAGTAAAAACATTCGATCCCATATTAATACTATAAGTCCCGTTCGTAAAAGATACTGTTACGTTATTATTATCCCAATCAAAAACGCTAACTCCCCAACCCGAAGGTGTAAGATATAGATAAAAATTACCATTTGTAGTTCCAATATTGTTCAATCTAACATAAAATACAGCTTTGTTAATACCATCAGAAAATGTATTATTAGCAATTATCTGAGAAGAAGGATAAACAGAAATAAAGTTACTACCTATAGTACTAGAAAAACTCGAATTAGTTGATGAAAACAAATCTCCAGTATAAAAATCAACAACCTCTAAGGTATAGTTTGATATAACAACAAGTTCACTGCCATCACCATTTGCTTCTATTCTTACCCTTAAATCATTACCTAGGTTTGTAAAAGTAACAAGAGTATTCGTAGGAGTATCATAATAGTTTATCCCACCATTAGGGGAAACTTTAAAAGTAGGATTGCCTGAAAATGATGAACTTAACTTAATACTTACAGGAGTACCAACCAAATCAGAAAGAAGTTTTCTAGAAAAAACATGAGAATACTTTTTATATTGAATCTCTGGAAATTCTCTTATCCAAACCAAATTACCACCAAAACTATCATATTTGGCAACTTTCAATCTTAACTTCCCCAAACCACCGTTCTCTACAAAGAAGATATATATACTACCGGATGTATCAACAAAAAACTTAGGCAAATAGAAACCGGAGGTAGTAGGATAAAGAGCTGATTCAAAAGTCATCGTTCCTAAAACATTTCCTGTATCTTTATCAACTTTAGATAATTTTAACATTGGAATACCATTTCCCCAATCAACATAAGATACATAAATATTACCGACACTATCATAAGATATTGTTGGATACTCTTCATTAAAACTACCACCAGCAATAAGCTTAGTCCAATCTCTAGAACCATCATTAGTACTAACTCTCGATATAAACACATCCATACTTCCATTCCTTTGATCGCTAAAAACAACATACAAATAACCATTTAAAATCGCCATCGAAACTCTAGGTGCAAAATTTCTTGTGTAATTGTAAATAGTTCCTCTATCAGTAGTTATATTCGTTCCACTACCCCACAAAGATGAATAGGTATTATTCGTAGATATTTTGTTAACACCTACACCAAAATCTCTTGAAGGAGACCAGATCCAATGCTGTCCAGAAACGTAAATATATCCATCTGAATATAAAACTTCACCAGCTATTATAAACGTACCAGAATTGAACGTTGTGAGATATTGGGTACCAGGATAACCAACACTAAGCCAATACTGAGTACCATCTGGTAGTATCTTAGAAATCCAAGAAGTCTCGCCTGAACCAACTCTATTCCAAATTTGAAGTAAATACAAATTACCACTACTATCAACAGTCGAAGAAAATTTAAATGGAATAGGCGTATAAGATATGTTATCACCAAAACCATTATCTACCCTCTTCCCCCAAACCAAATTCAAACTAGTACCCACATCCTGCCATTTAGTAGTATAACTATAGTATTTACCATTTTTAAATTGAAGAAAAGTAACATATATATTATTAGCATCGTAAACAGAAATCGTAGGTCTTAGAGCAAAATCATAATAAGTATTAGTAGCCCCCAAAATCGAAACTTCTATATTCGTTGAAAAAACTACATTACCTAATGTATCTATTTTGGTTAAAAAAACTTGATTCTGACCATCATACCTAACGTCAGACCAAACTACATAGAAATACCCACCATAATAACCAAAATTACCCCACTCATTATACCAATACCTATCTACATAAACATCTGGATAACCAATCATCGCATTACCGCCAGTCAGCACCATACTTCTAGTTTGAATATAATCCTCATTATCAAACTCTTCAGTAAAAGTTAAACCATACAAAAACCCCTGAAATACCAACAAACAAACAAACAACAAAATCACCACTCTCATAAAACCCTCATAACCTTCCTAATATATTGCAATTTTCGTACCAAAAAATATATTAAATTTATAAACTTCCAAAAACCTGTGAATAAGAAACATTCCAAAAAACTCAAATCCAAAATTACAACAAAACCACAATAAATTATGTAAAAAATTTTCACATTAATTTTGAAAAATTTTCACACATTTAAGAGACGTTTTGGAAAAAATACTTCTACATTATTTTTTTCTTTAGTAGACAATAATAAACCAGAAGCCTTTACCTACCCCAAAAGCAAAAACATTTTACTAATTTTATTAAACGTTACAAAGAGTAAGTAATTGAATACTTACTTAAAAAAGTCACCTTTCAATAAGATTACTTTTACCAGAAGTTATTCAATAGAACTACCATAATAATAACATTTTCCTAAGTGAGAATGTCTCAAAAATCTTACTCTACTACTTAAAAGTGCTTGAATATTCTAAGAAATTAGACAAATATTAAAAGAGTCTGCAATTTAGGCAAGTCACCTTTCTCAGAAAATTAAATAAGAAGTACTAATAATGACAATTCTACAAATAACTTGTAAAAGAAAAATAAATCCAAAAAATTGGGATCTTCAAAATAACCTCATCTTTTAAGTTATGATGATAACTTTCTTATTATTGTATATCCTCTTAAAAGTGGTCTTTCGTTTGAAGAAACTACCGTTGTTTAGAAGTGATGAACCAAAATTATCACAAAGAACAATTGTTAAAATAATCTTTAGGAAAGAACCCAAGATTTCAAGAATACTTTCTTGTTTAAATTTGAATATGTAAAAAATGTTACTAAGAAATTCTTTTAACTCCTTGGAATAAAGCCTGTTTTTTTAGTAAATTACATTCCTTTAAAAATTATAATTACCATAATAAGAGTATCTAACTTAATAAGTTGTAAGGATAAATAAGTGTTCTAAATTCATGGAAAACTTTTAAGTAAATCAACCTAAGAAATTACCTTTTTTATAAAAATATCTCATAAAGGGACTTAAATAAGTTGTGAAAAGGAGCGTAAAGATAGAAATCTGAAAGAAACTACCTCTCTTTAGAAGTTTTGGAACATAAACATTATAAAAAATATAAAAAATTTACTTATCTAAATTAGGTTAATTAGAAAATTGTAAGACATTCGATTGCAGAGAAGGTATCCAAAGATTCCGTATCTTTTTAAACATCCTCCCATACTTAAGAGGAGATTTTAAGAAATATGAACTTAGATATTTTTCTAATAGCGTCCAAATTAATTTCCGAGAAAACTATAATAGCTTTTCTACTAGATTCGTCCTTAAGTTTGATTAATCCTTTTACGAACACTTCTTCTTCTTTAAGGATTAATCTAACTTTATCCACTGTTTCACCTTGAGAGAAAGCATTATCATACTTAGAAATATATGAAAATGCAAAACCTCCAACGCTTATATCAAGTATATTACCGATAACTCTTACCCCAGATGAGGATACAAACTCAACGCTACCTTCACCTTCTTCTAGCTGGACTCTTACAACTTGTCTTTCAGGTGGTGCTCCTTTCGAATGTTCATAAGCTTTAAACACCACAGGAAATATATTCTTAGGATCAAGAGGTTTCTGTAAGAAACCACTAACACCTAGCTTGAGGTATTCGTAAACTTCGTCTTTAGAATGCAATTCAGTGTACAATACCAAAATTGGTCTAGGGTTTAAAGTCCTAAACATTGAGACAAAACTTACGGTATCGTACTTACTCAAAGACTCCAGGACAAGAACATCGCATGAGATTTTACCTTCTTTCATTTTAGAAAGTGCTTCAGAAATATTATCGCACCATAGAAAGTTGATACCTCTCGGTATAAGTTCAGATATAAACATATCCCTAACTATTCTAGAACTAGCTACTAGAAGTACTTTCATACTAAGTTAGATTTTTAAATACATCTACAAGTAATCTAACACCAAATCCCGTTCCACCCTTTGGAATATAGTATTTTTCTTTTTCAGAGTATGCGGTACCAGCTATATCAATATGAGCCCATTTGTAATCAACAAACTTTTTCAAGAAAGCGGAAGCTGTAATTGCGCCCCCATACCTATTACCTACATTTTTTACATCAGCAAAATCACTCTTTATATATTCATCGTAATCATCCCACAAAGGTAACTCCCAAACTCTTTCGAACGTTCTTTGAGAAGATTTTTTGATAATAGACTTCAAATTATCATCATTCCCAAGTAAACCTGAAGCCTCGTGTCCCAAAGCAACTACACAAGCTCCTGTAAGAGTAGCAATATCTATAACAAACTCCGGTTTATACCTCTTAACATATTCTAAAGCATCTGCAAGAATGAGCCTTCCTTCCGCATCGGTATTTATTATTTCAACATAAACACCTCCCATTCCTTTAACTATATCACCAGGCTTGGTAGCACTACCACCAGGCATATTTTCTGTAAGTGGTACAATCCCAACAACATTCACTTTCAATCCAAGTTTAGCTAAAGCGATGATAGTGGCAATAACGCTTGCCGCACCACTCATATCAAATTTCATATCCTCCATTTTATCAGAAGGCTTAAGGGATATACCACCAGTATCAAACGTTATACCCTTACCAATAATTCCATACCACTTATCTCCTCCCCCTTCATACTCCATAACAACAAATTTAGGTTCTTCATTACTACCTTTAGCAACAGCAAGAAACAAATTCATACCCAATTCCTCTGCTTCTTTCCTATCGATAACCTTAACCTTAACACCAACTTTATCACACTCATCCTTTGCAAAATTAGATATATAAGTTGGAGTAGCAATATTAGAAGGTAGGTTCTGTAAATCTCTAGCCAGGAACACACTATCAATAACTATCTTAACATCTTTAATGATTTTATCAAAATCAGCTTTAACATTGGGTTTAACTACTATCACACTATCAAGCTCAAGTCCTGTTTTATCTTTTTTCGATATAAACTTATCAAACTTATAATTACCAAGAAGTAAACCTTCAATCAACCCTTCAAAACCACGAATCTTATCAATCTTGATACTCCAATCTATAAGAAAAGCACAAGAGGAATAATTGTACTTACTTGCGTTTTTAGATACAATACTCCCAAGCCTTCTCAATGACTCAACATCAAACTTATCTTCACTACCTCCACCAACAACAATAATTTTGTTAAACTTAAACCCCTTTGGTATTGAAGGTTTATAAATTGTAATGACTTCACCAAACTTTGAAACAAATTTCTCTTCGTTAATAACGTTATTTATAATTTTAGTCAAAGTACTGTTAAATATCCTTTTAAACGGCTTACCTTCAAATGAAACTAATACTAAAGCATCAAAATTATTTTTCTTCAAATCAGAAACTGAACTTAATTGAATTTCCATAACTCCCCCAATGAAGTACTAAAATTATAAAAACAAAACATAACTGATTTAAAGTTATAAAACAAGTAAAAACTAAATTTACTGGTCCTATTACCCTCTCGTTCATTTCTACAACTTATCTTATTAATTCATTATTTCCGATCCATAACTTCTAGAAGCAGTGGATCTTAGAATTATCTATAAAGATATCTTCTACTAAGACAACTGCTTTTATGGTATTTATGTTCTTTATTTTCTAAGTTTCTCTTTTTCAATTATCATTTTACAAAGCATTCTGATAAATTTTTTGATATTCCTATATTATTATTCTAATTTCTTTGAACTATTCCTTTCTTCCATCTTTCTTAAAGAAATGAATTGGTCTAAATACGACAAAGTATTAGTCCAAAGAAGCTCCATAACCCTGTGGATATCCAAAAAAGACATCTTTTTATGACTCTTCAATAAACCAAAAAAGAAAGAGATACCAGAAAAATACAGCAACGTAGCCACAAAAACTACACTAATAGTTAAAGCTGTCTTTAAACTGGATAACAGAATTACAGAAAACCTTCTAAAATCTCTTTTTGACACCTTAAAAAGACCTTCCAATCCCAGACCACACCACCATATCCTGCAGGGTAGAAAACTAAATATACACCTACCAAAGACTAGTTCAAAGGACGTACACCTTGTTATAGACAGCACTAGAATAAAGGTGTATTATTGGGATGGAAAATGGAAAACCTTCAAACATGGTAGGCAGAAGAAAACCGAATGGATAAAGGTACACTTAGGCGTAGATGTCCATGCGGGAAAGATAAGGGAAGATAAAGGCTTTAGAGATAACTGATGAAAAGGTTTATGACAGCAAGGTGGTTAAGAACTTGTTAAAGCAAGTGGGAAAGGATGTAGCACTTGTAATTTGAGATATGGGTTATGATACAAGGGAAGTTTATGATAGTACAAGGGAACATAGTCCTTATGCTAAGGTAGTCATACCACCAAGTAAGAATGGTTTAATATTGCATGGTAAGGTCGAGATGGTTATATACACCAAAGTAAAATATATCCTATTAGTATAGTTGCTCTTATTATGATATTTCTTTGAAATAATTTCTAAGAGCAGGTAATATCTTTTAAGTGATATTCCTAAGGATCTTCCTTAAATTTAGCTAATCTTTGGGGGAGTTACATTGTTAATTTGGGGGAATATGGTTTTAAGGTATGAATTTTCCTTGAGGGGCAAAGATCTAGTTAAGAGATTATCTGATTAAAACAGACGAGAGATGGGCATTTAAGGGTTATAGGGAAGTTTGGTAAGAGGAAGTGGGAGGAGATATTTAGGTATGGGTTTAGGTTAAGAGAAGAGGATGTGTTTTATAGGATTAAGAGGTTGTTTGGTAATTATAAGAATATTAGGCTGGATGAGGTAGGTAGGTTTGGATTATTGGTTTGGTGTAAGGTATTGAGTATTATGGATATGTTATATATGTCTAAGAGTTATGGGTGTTAAAGGTGTGTTGGTTAGTAAGATTGTGGGTAGAGTTTGTTTTGAATATCTTTTTATGCACTAATACCCCCAAGGATCAATTCCAGGAATTTTGAAACTTTTCACTACAATGATATTTAAGTCCTATTTAGTAATTGAAACTGTAAAGGATGGTAGCTCATAATAACTACATGATAAAGGTTAAAGATTTTGTAATTAAGCTTTTATCTACTGGAATCTTTGTAGGATACTTACCTTGGGCTAGAGGAACCTTCGGCACAATATTAGGGGTACTAATATTTATTTTTCTTAGTCCATACCCAATAATCTTTTATATCACTATCCTTTTATTAACAATACTAGCATTCCCCATAACAGCCTACGCAGAAAAAGAAATATTCAAGGAAAAAGATAGTAAATACATTGTTATAGATGAGATCGTAGGATATCTTTTTGCAACAATAGGATTTACTTTTTCAAATAACTTTGAAGGAATAATATTAATAGTTTTGACGTTTGTCATATTTAGAATCTTCGATATATTCAAACCATATCCATTGATACATATACAATCAATGGAAAACAGTGTTGGTATAGTTTTAGACGATATTTTTGCAGGAATTTTAACAAACTTACTTGTAAGGATAATGATATCATTTGATATATCTAAAATCTTTACACCTTTTCTATAAAAAGCAGAATCGATGTGTAAACTATTAGAAAACTACTGAACTAAAAATTTATCAAAAACTCAGTTTCTCTAATATTTCTCTCTACATTCCTACTTATAACTTAGAACACACCAAAAATCCAATTTTTTAGTTCTCCTTTTCTTTTATTACCCTTTACAACACAATTGCCATTATGGCACTTTTGCTACATAAATTCTAATGAAAGATAATTTTTGAAAACCAACAAGATATTTTAGGGAATTATCTAAATTTCCATTCGAATAGATTCTCTCATGGTATTCATGTTACACAACTCCTAGAAAATTGTACTTTTTTGAACCAATCCTCTACAGTTTTCTCCTATAAATTTAGAACTCCAATCTCTCTTTATAACTTATCAATAAAGGTAGTCTCTAAAAAGCTGTGTTAAAATTCCTTAAATCTATTCTTTTACCTACCTTTACTATAAAGGTATTAAGATAAACTGAAGAAAATTAATTCTTGGAATAAATGGGTTTTAAAGAGTTATCAAGTTTTTGGTGATATTTTCTTTACAATTTTAAATAAGAAAGTATTTTTGAAACTTCCTCTCTTACTGCAATAAGGATTTCAAATTTTAATGGTAGCAACATTTAATGTATCCTTTCTTTTGCTAGATATAGTATTTGAAATCTATTAAGAATAGAAGCAAGGCTGTACAAAAATTCCAATTCCCTAGAACTCTTTTCTATGTTCATCACTGCAGTTCATTTAGATAACTTCTGCTCTATGAATTTTGAAAAACGTATTTTATTTGTGTAAAGGCACTTTTAAGGGAATTACCCAATTCCTTATTACTTAACACTTTTAACTGAAAGTAACATAAGAGTGTTTCAAAAGTCTAGTATACATTTACACTTTTTCTCAGAAGCTAATTTTAGAAACTTGGTACCTTTTTAGTTATTCTCGGTAATGCTCATTATCGCTTTTTTATTATCGCTTTTCTAAGAGATTAAACTCTTAGAGTGATGACTATTTTCTAAGTTGTTATAGAATTTTTTTACATTTAGAAAAGGGAGTAATTTGAGACTGTGCAAAAATTCTAATTCCTAGAACTTTTTTCCGTGTTCTCTACCACATCTCATTCAGGTAACTTTTGTTCCATGATTTCTAAAAAAAGTGTAATTCATTTGTATGAAGGCCAATTTCCTAATATCTCAACATTTTTAAGTGTGAAAGTTACATAACTTCTAAAGAAAGATAGTTTGTTTGAACTACCATAATGGTTTTTATAAATTTGTGCATATATGTAAGAATTTTCTGTGCTAAAAAGTCATCGAGTTACTACCAAAAGATTTTAGACAAGAATTCGGAGGATAAGAATTTAGATGGTAAAAGGTAGGTATTCTACTCATTCTCAGAGTTTTATCTAATTTCCTTAGTGATATTTTTGAACACCTTTTAGTAGAAAAGGATTATTTTTGAAATATCTTCACTTATTAAGATAAACGTATTCTTATCATGGTATTTCTGTTTAATTTCTAAGAACTGCAGTTTCTTAGAAGTCTTTGTTGCATAAAATTCTAGAAAGACTGCAAATCAACAAGTTAAAGAAAATACAGTATAAACTAGATTTTTGAAACACCCTTATTAACGAATTGAGACCGTATTAAAACTGTCTTTTGAGAAACATTCATATTTTTGACATTCCCTCAATTAGCTTACAGAAAGTGTTCTCTTTGATTAAGTGTTTAAACGTAAGTTTCAGGTTGGACATAAATTCAGGAGTATAAGAGTCTTCTAATTCCTACATACCTATCTAAGAGAAAAAAATCAGAACACTTTTTAAACAGTTCCTTAATGAATTTGAAATATTTATATGTTTTTATGTAAAATATAATATTAACTTAAAGTTTTGCCCCCATCGTCTAGTGGTTAGGACACGGGGCTTTCAATCCCGTAGCAGGGGTTCGATTCCCCTTGGGGGCGCAAGGAGTTTTACCATGGGTGTTCCTAAGCATAAAAAGTCCCATAGACGAGTAAGAAACAGAAGAACTAGAGTATTTTATCATACTCTCCCTTTCCCTGAAGAAATCTATGTCAAATGTGAAGAATGTGGTAATCTTAAGCTACCTCATAGAGTTTGCCCTAGTTGTGGTAAATACAAAGGTATTTCATACATAGACTTCTCAAAAAGAGAAGAAAGAAGAAAAAAGAAATTAGAAGAAATATCTAAAACAAAAGTTTAATTTACATGAAATTAATCGATGGTAATTTAGTAGCATCCTATTACAAAGAGAACCTAAAAAGTCTTATTTCTTCGAAAGGGTTAAAAGTAACGTTAGCTGTAGTTCTAGTAGGCGATGATCCCGCTTCAAAAGTCTACGTTGCCAATAAAACAAAGGAATGTAAAGAAGTTGGTATAGAAACAAAAGATTTTTATCTACCAAAAGATACCTCAGAAAACAATTTAATCAACTTACTAAAAAACTTAAACGAGGATGAAGAAATCGATGCTATACTAGTACAACTTCCTTTACCAGAACATATAGATGAATTCAAAATAATAAACACAATCTCTCCTACAAAAGATGTAGATGGATTTCATCCAGAAAATATTGGTAAGTTAGCCATAGGCAAACCTTTCATAGAACCATGTACACCCAAAGGTATAGTAAGACTGATAGATTACTATAACATTCCAATAGAAGGTAAAAGGGTAGTAATTGTTGGTAGAAGCAATATAGTAGGCAAACCAGCATCTTTGATGTTTCTACACAGAAATGCTACTGTAACCATATGCCACTCAAAAACGCAAAATATAGAAAGTATAACCAGAGAAGCAGATATACTTGTAGTTGCAATAGGCAAACCTAAGTTTGTGAAAAGAAATATGGTAAAAGAAAAATCTGTTGTTATCGATGTTGGAATAAACAGAGTAGATGTCAATGGTAAATACAAAATAGTTGGTGATGTGGACTTCGATGATGTCAAGGAGATTTGTTCTTACATAACACCAGTACCTGGTGGGGTTGGACCTATGACAAGAGCTATGCTATTAGAAAATGCTTACCAACTTGCACTATACAAAAAAGAATCATGTTCTAGAAAAATATAGAAATTAATACATAGTCTCTTAAGATTTTTTCAATATAATTGAGCTTAGTTTATAAAAACTACTTAGCATAACAATATTAATAAATCAATCACATTCCCTTATATTAAACACTATACACCTTTTAAAATAGCTTAAAATCAATATAATCACTAACATACACTTACTAATACCCTTTACACAAGAGATCCATAATAACATTTTGTTAGTCAAAAAACAATAAACATAGCGAATTAAAAGATAGATACAGAAACATTCTATGTAGTTAACTTAAGATAAAAACATTAAAAAACTATAACTAAAATAAAATAGGGCACTGAGTAAAATTTCCCAGCACCCTAAACTCTCACTACATATTCACAGCTACATTATTCGTAGAACCTGGCGTAGCACCTGTTTTACTGGTATCATTTACATTTGTAATATGGAGAAGATTACCATTAACAAGATCTCTATACAAAATACCCAGTGTATTAGTCATAAACTTATTATCTATTAAAACATGATTAGTTATATTTCCTGAACCATCTTCATAAATACCAGTACTACTACTACCATCACCACCTATGTAGTTATTACTTATCACAAGCCCTGTAAGAGAACCAGGGTACAAATGCAGAACAGAATTAACTGTTGATGCCCAGTTATTCGTTATATATGAATTTAATATCGATAAGTTTTGAGAAGTATCAACATAAATACCTCCTCCCTTATTATTAGCCCTATTATTATATACACAACTACTTACCATGTTATAGTTACCATACATAATATAAATTCCTCCTCCGTTACCACTAGCATTATTACCGTACACATTACCATCTATGACATTGTTAGTACCATAAAAAACATAAACCCCTCCTCCAGAAATAGCACTATTACCATACACTTCACCATTTATAGTATTATTACTCACCATTGCAATATAAATTCCTCCTCCCCCATTAGCACTATTACTATACACACTCCCATTTATTATGTGATTACTTCCATAATAAACGTAAATCCCTCCGCCATTTGTAGTAACATTACAATAAACATTTCCACTTATTGTGTGATTATTTCCATAAAAAACATAAAATCCTCCTCCATATTAAGTATTGTTACTATATACATCTACACTTATAGCATTATTAGTTCCTTCAGAAACACAAATTCCTCCTCCAGAATAAGCACTATTATTCAATACAATTATATTCGTCAAAACAGAATACATAA
>JBKBIJ010000003.1:0-26586 GCA_046299455.1 Brevinematia bacterium
GGAGCAATGGTTCTTTTTATGAGTTTATATCTAATTTCTTATTCTTCTTTACAAATCATTTAACCAAGTACTCTTTATATGCTACTTTTGTTCCGTAACCTCTTAAGAATAAGTAGTTTCTTTGGATAATGGGCATTAAAATGATATTTTTTTAGAATAACACTCCTTTTTAAGTGGTTATCCAATTTCTTAGCTATGTTTTTGAAGACCTTTAAACAGGAAAGGATATTTTTTAAACATCTTCTTTTTCTATTTGAAAGATGTATATTTGTCGTATTAAATTTCATATTTCTATGAAGAAGTATAAAATTGTCAAAAACGTAAGAAGTGGTAAAGTTTTTGAAGAAAAGAGTGAGGAGGATACGGTAGGTATTACAGAAACAAAGATTGTTAAACTTTTTGAGGATGGTTTGGAGTTAGAGTCAGGTGAGATTTTACCAGGTCCTATTGATGTTGCATACGAGACTTATGGTGTTTTGGATGAAAGTAAAGATAATGTTGTATTAGTTTGTCATGCACTCTCTGGTTCTGCTCATGCTGCAGGGTATATGAGAGAAATAGAGGAAGGTGTTTTGGATGGAAATACAGAAGGTTGGTGGGAAGATATCATTGGTCCTAATAAAGGTATAGATACCAAGAAATATTTTGTTATTTGCTCGAATTTTTTAGGTAGCTGTTATGGTACTACGGGGCCTACTTCTATCAATCCTAAAACTGGGGAAATTTATGGTTTGTCTTTTCCTGTTATAACGATTGGTGATATGGTTAAAGTACAGATGGAGCTAATGAAGTATTTAGGTTTTAGTAAAATACTTGCTGTAGTTGGGGGATCTATGGGCGGTATGCAAGCTCTGGAGTGGTCTTTGATGTATCCTGATGTGGTTAGTAGTGCTGTAATTATTGCCGCTACTGCAAAATGTTCTGCCCAAAACATAGCTTTTGATAACGTTGGTAGAAATGCTATAACCTCTGATCCTAACTGGCATCAAGGGAATTACTTGAAAAATGGTACTTTCCCCTCGAAGGGGTTAAGTATAGCTAGAATGATAGGACACATTACATATCTAAGTAGTGAATCTATGGACAGGAAGTTTGGTAGAAGATTTATAAATCAAAAGACTTACGATGTTGATGAGTTTGATTTTGAGGTTGAAAGTTATTTGGGCTATCAAGGGGAGAAATTTGTTAAAAGGTTTGATGCTAATTCTTATCTCTACATAACAAAAGCTATGGATTATTTTGATCTACCTCAGAAATATGGTGATGGTGATTTGAAGAAAGCATTTAAAAGATCTAAATCTAAGTACCTTTTTATATCTTTTTCATCCGATTGGCTTTTTCCGCCATCTGAGTCAATTGAGATGGTGTCTGCTCTCGTTTCCATAAATAAAGATGTTTCTTATGTGAACATAGATTCTATACATGGTCATGATTCATTCCTCGTTGATACTGTTATAGAAAGCCAGGTTGTAAAAGCTTTTATTGATTCTGTGTACAATGAAATAAAAGTGATGTGAGGGACTATGAGAATAAGAAAAGATTTAGAGATTATAGCGAGTATAATAGAGAATAATTCTAGAGTTTTGGATTTAGGTTGTGGGAAAGGGGAACTTTTGCTATTTCTTAAAAATGAAAAAAATGTTTCTGGTTTTGGAATAGAGATTGATATTGAAGAGGTTATAGAGTGCCTTGCTAAAGGGATTAACGTTATACATTATGATATTAATAAAGGGCTTTCTTTTATAGATGATAATTCGTTTGATTATGTTGTGTTGAGTAAAACAATACAACAGCTTAAGGCACCAGGAAAACTCCTAGAAGAAGTACTCAGAATATCAAAGAAAGCTATAATAAGTTTTCCTAACTTTGGTAGTATAAAAGTTAGGACTTATTTACTCTTTAGAGGTAGTATGCCTATAACTTCCGATTTACCTTATTCTTGGTTTGATACTCCTAATATCCATCTTTTTACTTATAAAGATTTCGTTAATCTTTGCAAAATTAAAAATATAAACATAGAAAAAGTCATTCCTACTTTAAGAGTAAAGGATAAAGAGTTTGTTGTAAGGTTTTTGCCTAATTTACTCTCTGATAATGTTATAGTTGTTGTTAGCAGGTAGCTAAAAGAGTGTTTTATGTAATGGTGTATCTAGCTGATGGGTAAGGAGATAATATCTACTTTTTGGTTTTAGATGGGTGAAATTTTTGTTCTTTTCATGTGCATAGAGATAGGAGTATATAAGTATTTTGACATAATCTTGTCATAAAATTGCAAAGGTAAAAAACTATGATTTAAAATTCTTTGAAAAGGAGGAACTCATGATAGGTTTAATTTTATTTGGCGTAATTATAGTTAGTTTGGTTATTTATTTCTTTATGCTGGTTAAGACAATCATATTAAAGGATAAAGCTAGATTAAAGAGAGTAGTTATATTTGGTAGTGTAGTGCTCGTATTATCTTTGATTTTTACTTTTGCTTTAGCAGGTAATGTATTTGCTCAAGATTCTGAATCTGGGCATCAAGGAAGTAAAGACTCTATAGGGTTAGGGTTAAGGTATATTGGTGCTGCTTTGGCAGTAGGTTTAGCTGCAATAGGTGCGGGAATAGCTGTTGGCCCAATTGGTGTATCTGCGATATCTGTTATATCAGAAAAACCTGAGATGTTTGGTACGAGCTTGATATTCATAGGTTTAGCTGAAGGAATAGCAATATATGGTATAGCTATAGCAGTTCTTATAATGTTTGCAGTATAGTTTTTAAACGTTTCTTTTTCCTTTTGTGATTACGCTGATTTTGGGGTAAACCTCATCGTAAATTGAAGCTTGGGTAGGTTTGAAATAGGCAAGTGAGGCAACCATTACAGCGTTGTCTGTTGAGTATTTAATAGAAGGAATGAAAGTTTTTATACTATTATCACCTAGAAAAACCTCCCTTAGATATGAATTTGCAGAAACACCACCTGCAATAACAACGTTTCTTATACCAGTGTCATTTACTAATCTCTTAACTTTAAGATAAAGAACATCTATAGCGGATTTCTGGAACGAAGCGCAGATGTTTTTTACAACTTCTTCGTTAAGATCTTGAATTTTCTTTATAGTATACAAAACGCTTGTTTTTAGTCCACTGTAGCTGAAGTTATATTTGTCGTATGGTTTTTCGCTTGCACCTAAGGGGAACTTAAAAGTACTACTATTGCCTTCTTTGGATAGTTTATCTATTATAGGTCCACCTGGGTACTCAAGCCCTAACATTTTAGCAACCTTGTCAAAAGCTTCACCTACAGCATCATCGACAGTATAACCTACAATTTCCAAATCATAAAATCCCCTAACAATAAAAAGTATAGTATGGCCTCCAGAAACAACAAGACCAATGAAAGGAAAAGGTACATCGTATTCTATAAAAGGAGAAAACAAATGTGCTTCAACGTGGTCAACTTTAAAAAGAGGTTTGTTCAGAACGAAAGATATGGTTTTTGCAACGTTTACACCAATGAGCAAAGAAGAAACCAACCCTGGTCCGAAAGTTACAGCAACTCCATCAATTTGAGTTAATTCAATACTAGCATCTTTAAACACTTTGTCAATAGCTGGGTTTATATATTCAAGGTGTTTTCTAGAAGCAAGCTCTGGTAAAACCCCAAAAAATTCCTTGTGAAAATCAACTTGAGAAATAACAAGGTTCGATAAAACTTTCCTACCATCCTCAACTAAAGCAACAGCGGTTTCATCACAAGATGTCTCTATACCTAGGATAATCATACTTTCCTCTTTATAAGTATCTTAGAAGGTCTGTTGTTCTCTATCTCAATTACTTTAAAAATAAAATCGCCATATTCATAAATATTTCCATACTTTAGTATACTACCAGTTATATACATTAGAAAGCCAGAGACTGTTCTAACGTCCATGTTCTCATATACATCCTTTTCGATTTTCATTCCAATTTCAAATGCAACTTGATCTATGGGAGCCCACGCGTTCACTAAATATTCATCTTCAGAAATCTTCTTTATTTCAACTTCTTCATCATCTCTGCTGTCGCTTTCGTCTAGTATCTCACCTAAAATCTTCTCAATAATATCCTCTAAAGTCAAAATACCAATATGGTTACCATACTCATCTACGACTACAACAATGTTTGTAATCTTTTTTTTCATTGTTTCGATTATGTCAAGAGCACTCATGCTTTCAGGAACGAAAGTTACATCCCTGACGACTTGCGCTATTTCAAAGCTTCCATTAGTATCAATGTATTTGTCAAAAAAGTCTTTATAGAATATATAACCAACGAATTTTTCGTTTTCTCTTTCGACTACTAATAACCTCGAATACTTGTACTTTCTAAACTTTAGCAAAACCTCACTCACTGGCGAATCTGTGTAGCAATATTTAACGTGAGGTTTAGGTAAAACTATTTCCCCAGCATAAATTGTAGATAGGTAATCAAATATGTCTTTTTGAAGTTTATGGAGATTTTTGCGTTTGGTCATAAATACTATTCCGGCAAAAATCCTTTTAGTTTCTCAAAGATGTCTGGAGGTATGCTATCTTTATTTTCATTCAAATACTTTTTTAGCTTTTCGATTCTGTTTGTAAGATCGATAACTTTGTAATAGTAAATAGCATTACCAATAAGATTAGAAATGCCTTCATTAATGCTCATACCTCTCCCACTTATATCAAAGTATCTAACTTTATACCCTACTATCTTATCGTCCATAAAAATATTGCTTACAAACAGCGGTACACCGTCAAGGAACAAAAATGTTTCTTGCAAAATATCACTATTAAGATAAAAAGCAGTGTAATTTTCATTCGAAAGCAAAACACACATACCCACATCACCAAGAATCAAATATTTAGATTTAGAATCAACAATAAATAGCTTATCTATCTTATTTTGCGAATATAGCTTTTTGGTTATCAAATAGTAATCTTTAGATGTAAAGGTACTAAGTTCCATGTTTTCGTTTATAGTCCTTAAATCGGAAAAATTTAAGTCATTTTCAGAAGTCCAGAAAATAACGTACCTTTTGTAGAAAAATAAATTATCACCAAACTCGTAAGGGAACGATATCTCAAAATAATTGGTACCATTTATAAAGAAAGAAAAAGTAAAAGACATTGGAAATAACCATTTAGCAACCTCATTAAAGTCAATATAGTTTGTGACAACGAGATTCTCCTTAAACGAATAATCGACAGTACCTGAGGAGATTAAAATAAAAATCCTTTCCAAAAATTTTGCTTTTCTCACAATTTTAACAACAGGTTCTTTTTTGATAAAGTGATAGTTCTGAATTTTGATATTTCTTAATTTCTCAAGCTTATTAATATCTATGCCATCAAACACATCAGAGACATTAACCTTATCAATTTTTAAAACAAATTTAGAAGAGTTAAAACTACTCTCGATCTTATCCAAAAATTCAAACCTAATAATGGAAATATTGGGTAATCTATTGTATAAAGCGATAGAAACTAGATACAAAATTAAAAGTACAAAAATAACAAAGTTTAGATACCAAGGAATAACAAGATTTCTTAATAGTGATAACAAGAAGTAAAAAGCATAAGCAAGTAATATAATTCCTAAAGCAATTCCTAAAGTCAATATCAACGAATATTTGTGATGAAATTCTATTGAGAATAAAAAAGAATAGGCAAGAATGATTGTAGAAACGAATAAAATAAACAAGAACAGAGTAATAATTAGAGGAAAAGAAGATCTATGAGGTACGATGCTAAATCCCAAAAACCTTATGGTATAAGATTTATGGCATAAGTAGAGTATAGGTAAAATGAGATATAGAAAGACAATAAATAAATACTCCAGCAAAAACCTAGAAAATCTTAGTACAAAGGGATAATCTGAAATATTGAAAATGCTAGATAAAGGGTAAGGGATGAATAATGTAAAATATATGCTCTTAAGGTTTAGGATAACGAAAACAGTTACAAATAGAAAAGCTATAATATCAGATATAAATAGTACTTTTTTGTGGTAGTCAGATATTTCTGCTTTGTTTTGAAAGCTAATGATGGCTAATTTTGTTCTAAGTAAAAAGAATACAAAAGGTAGGATAGACAAGATAAAAATAACAGTAATGATGACGATTGAGTCTTGTAAAATTACTGAAGATATGCCAAGATACTTTATGTTATTGTAAAAGCTTGAGAATGCTGAAATGAAGAAAACTAAGATTAAAGTGATTAATATAAGAAGAGTAAAGTAAACAATTTTCAGGATTGTACCCACTTTTTTACCTCTAATACTTGCCGAGAGCGGGAGTCGAACCCGCACGGTGTTGCCACCACCTGATTTTGAGTCAGGCGCGTCTGCCAATTCCGCCATCTCGGCTTTACCATAAGTATATAACAAATTTACACTACTTCTCAAGTTATAATGAGGCTTTGTTAGTTATATTTAACACACTTATCTAGGTGAATTTTAAAATACTACTTCTCTAAGCTTATCTTGCTCTAAGATCAAAAAATTAAGAATTATGGTATATGATACTACTTGAGTAACAAAAATACTTCCTACAATCTTATCCTTTTTTGTACTACCTCATTAAGGAGAAAAAGGTGTTTTTTATCTTAACCTATTTTTTGTTTAGAATGAAAATAATTATTTTTTTATTTACCTTATACTGCTCCTCAGAAGTTAATTTTAGGAATTTTTGAAGCTTTCCACAAAAAGTAATATTTAGATTCAATCTAAATGGTAGTATTTGAAAGTTTTTAAAAATTTAGCCTATATCTATACTTTTTCTACAGAATTATTATATAATACGACAAATTTGAAGAAACTTCTAGGAACGTTGCTGCAAAAATTACATTTCTTTAGAAGTTATAAAAGAGAAGTAAAATAAAAGTGCTTCTGGTTACATTCTCTTTTATACCTCCTAGTAATTTTTTGCTAATAAAAATCTTTATCTTTCTAAGGGTTTAATTTTTATTGATGTAAAAAATATTTCTCTTAAATGACTCTAAAAGATTTATGCTTACATCCTTCTCTTTAGATACGTTTAGCAGATACCAAAAACCCAAAATCATTATCTATCCTAAAAGCAAAAACGCCTACTACTCCTATTAAACGTTAAAAGAGTAAGAAATTGAATATCTCATTAAAAAAGTCCTTCTTTTAAGGATATTACTTTTCTTTATAAGTTATGCAATAGAAATACCGTAATAAGGATGATTGACTAAATGATTTGTAAAGAGAATCAATGTTGATGTTAGGTTCATATTTTGGACTTTTATCTCTTTGAGTAGTGTAACAATATTCATTATCAGTTAAAGTTGAAGATATGAAAACATTTTTGAAAGACTTCGATTAGAAAGGTAATTTGTTTGAGGATGTAAGTTTCTATATCTCGAATTTTTTATCTATGGGTTCTTTTGATGCTGGTATAGATGGCCCTGAATTATATGAGTCTTCTATTATCTTATCGACGTCTTTCTTTTGTCCTGCTGTTATTGTTACTTCACCTTTAAGTATTACGCCAGGTTTAACTTCTAGTTGTGGGGTTGTTATGTTTCCTAATACTCTTCCAGTTTCATTTAGTTTTACTGTTTCATGGGCTTCTATGCCACCTATGACGACTCCAGACACTGTTACGCTTTTTGCTCTTAGTACATCGGTTTTTACTTTTCCTGTTTCCCCTATTATTATTTGCTCATTTGTTGATATTTCTCCTTCGAATTTTCCATCAATTTGTATTGATCCATTAACGTAAAATTTGCCTTGGAATACTGATCCTTCGCCTATTATACTGTTTATTGTTCCTTCCTGTTTTGGTGGCATATATAAACCTCCAGAAAGAATTCCCCGCAATAGAGGTCGGTAGAGTTACCGTCTGGGCCCAAGACCCAAAACTATAGGAACGCAGGTAGTGCTTCTGTTTATTCTTAAAGGTTTTGCCTTTAAGAATCATACATCCGCACCCCGATGTAGTTCCTAAAACCTTCTCACGAAGGCCCCGTTTTCGTAACCCCCCATTCTCCTCTATCGCAGGATTTACATATTTTAAGAAATTGTGAACCTTTCTTACAATAAAATTTCTATCCTAAAAACTTTCTTATTTTTGCTGAGGCTACTATTAGATCTGTTATTTTTGTGTCAAGTTTGTTTTCTTTTATCCTTCTTATTAGGTCTTTGGAGAATTCGTAATGATTGGTATCGATGGTGTAATTGAATTTTTTTATTGTTTCTCTTATATCTGTTCTTATTGAAGGAGGTATTATATCTAATACTTCCTCATTGTACATTGATAATATATCAGACATTTTATCCCTAAATCTAGGGAATGCGATTTCTATGTATTTTATGTCTTCGTTTGTTATAGCACTTAATCCTAGTATGTCTGGTGGTAGTCCCAGTGAGTATAAAACTGCACAGAACGATATGACCCTAGGCAAAGTAATTCCTTCGTCTGTTTGTCTTGAGTAGCCGAATAACCCTACATGTATTTTCCTTGATCTTCTACTAGGAACGAATATCGCTAAGTTATTTACTAATGGTGCTATTTCTGAAAGATGATATCTATAAGTTTGTGATACTTTTTTCATTATTTCTATTAACTTATCTTTACTTTGTAAGTAATTTGGTGGTTTTATAGGTGTTAGGTTTATATTATCTATTGATCTTTGTACTTCTTTTATTGGAAAATCATATTTGAAAGCAGATTGGATTGTAAATGTGGCTACACTTGGGTAATTTTCTATTACAAACCTATACGTTTTTGGAGATAGGTTACCTCTAAATGGGGCGGTTCCACAACCCAGTATTGGATATATTGGTATTTTTGTATTTTGTTGCAATTCGTATAATTTTTCTAAAGCAATTTTTATTGCTATTATTACACTTAGAGATGAATCATTCATTGCTGGGTCTGATCTTGCTAAAAATACCCTTAAGTATTCTATTTCGTCTTTTTTGTTTTCCAAAAATTGTTTGATTGTTTGGTCACAATTTAGTATTTCTTCTATATCTTCAAATAGTGGGATTACGTTTATCTTTTTTGGGAAAAATTCACCTATCCAATCCTTTAGTTTTAAACTTTTATTTGTATCACAAAATTCTTTGTTCTCTTTACCAACGACTATGTTTTTGTAGTAATAGTATACTCTGTTTATTGTTTCTATGTCTGCCATTGGTACGATAACTTCAAATATTGGGACTATTTCGGGATTATTATAAAACACCTGTGCTGTGTCATATGACCTAGGTATGCTTTCTAGGGTTTCTATTAAGAGTTTGCCTTCACCTTTTTCGTAGTTTGGATTTGGTACTCTTAAAGTTATGAATACATCTTTACCTATTACATTCGATCTAAAGAAATCTGGATAATCTGTTAATAATTTTCTTATTACAAATTCATCTGTTTCTTTACCTTCTACATCCCACATTATTTCTTGGGCGCCAAGAAATGAGAATGCATAGTATGCTTCTTTTATTTCATCTTCTCCTCTTAAAATTGAGCTATTTGAGAAAAATGGTATATTAGCATTATCTGGGTGCTGAGTTGACATTGTTCTGGGTATTTTCTTCATTATTTCCCTTCCTCTACTACTATCTTTAATTTAGCATTTATATTCATACCTAGCTTCACATTGACAAAGTGATTACCTAATGTCTTTATTGGTTCTTCTATTTCTATTATTTTCTTGTCGATATCTATATTGTGTTCACTTTTTAATGCTTCTGATATATCGTCAGAAGTTATGGATCCAAATAATCTACCGTTTTCTCCTGCCTTTGCTCTGATGGTTACACTTATGCTTTCTATCAATTTCTTTGCTTCTTGAGCATTTTCTATTTTTCTCTCATTCTTCTTTTCTAATGATTTTATTTGAGATCTAACAAATTTTATGTTTCCTTCCGTAGCTTCTAGAGCTAGTTTGTTCTTAATTAGAAAATTCCTTGCATATCCATCTGATACTTCTTTTATTTCCCCAACCTTACCAACGTTCTTTACATCTTTAAGCAGAATTACTTTCATATTGCCTCCATATTCGAAAATTTTAGAAGTAGTCTCTGAAATTTTTCAATTTATATTGAGTTTGTCTCAAAGAGTACAATCTTCTAGATTTCTTTCTCTTTACTATCATTATAAAACCTATTTAGGTAGACTTTTTGGTAGTATTTCTATTTTTTATAACTTCTTGAAAATGATGATTTATTAAATTAATTTTCTTAGAAGTTTTCTATAAATTTAGAAAACCTATTTATTTATTGAAGCTTCTTAAGATATTTGTTTTTTCCTTTTCATAACTTCATAAGGGAAGTTAGTTTCTTTTAGCGATGGTTCCTTTTTAAGAGATTATCCAATTTCTTAGAGATATTTTCAATACCTTTAAGGCTAAGAAGCGGTATTTTGATATACTGTTGTTTTTTGGATTGATTCTCTTAGGTTTTTTCTATAATTTAGAAAACCTATTCTTAATAACGAACTTTTACGCAGGTACTTCTGAATTCTGTGTTAAAAACTTATTTCCTAATTTTCTTTCTCTAGCATATCTTCACTAAAAGTTATTCAGGTAAATCTTCTTATATTATTCTTCTTTATAACTTCTAGAAATATTTTAGGGTAGTGAGGTTTTTTAAGAATTATCGAATTTTTTGTTGACATTTTCGCGCCTTTAAAAAGGAAAGTACTTTTGAAATATCTCCAAGAGAGGTAATTTCTTCGCACATTCCTTAGATGTATTTCTTAACACCTTAAGTAGAAGATTAGTATTTTCGAAACACCTTTACTAAAAGGTTATTAAAGACATGGAAATGCCATCCTAAGAGAATAAAATAATATTTTTAAACACTTTTTTCTATTTCTTTATTAGGTGAAAAGAATATTAAACTAGATACCTCCAGAAGATAATGCTGAGTCAAAAACTCAATTTATTTGACCTTTCTCTCTATATTCTTCCCTCATTCACAATTTATTTGGACAACCGCCTTTATGGTATTTTCGTTTTGTAACCTCTTAAGAATACTGATTTTTTTAATTGATGGATATTTTCTGAGGAGGTTATCAAATTCCTTAGGGATGTTTTCGAATTTCGAACGAAACTTAAGCAGGAAGGTAATTATTTTTGAATCGTACTCAATTAGAAAAATAATATTTTTGAAACAAGTCCTATTTTGTTTTTTATATCTTTCTTAAGTTGTATGGGCTTAAAGTTGGTGTCTTTGAGGTATCATTAACGATGGTACAGTAGATACATCTTTAATGAGTGTAAGTATATTCTTTACTATATACCAAGATCTTTTTTACCCTTAGAGTGTGATACTATTTCAGAATTTCCAGGTACTTCCAAGTACTATCACTCCAAGAAAAATTATTATTCCTTAGAATTTGTGAATCATAATCGCTATAAGAGTAGTTATCTTAATAAGTAATCGGATTTTTTGTTCCAGTATTGTTTATATCTCGATTGATTTTTGTTGATCTTTGGTTATATTATTATTTTAGTTTTTGAAGTGATTATTATATTTTTAGGTGTTTAATAGATGGAGTTTGTGTATGGAAGTTATAGTTTTAGAGGATATAGGTTTTTGTTTTGGTGTTAGGAAAGCTGTTGAAAAATTAGATGAAGTTTTGGAAAAAGAGTCTGAAAAGATTTATGTTACGGGTGATCTGATTCATAACAAAGCTTTTCTTAAGAAATATGAAGGTAAAAATGTTGAGTTTAATGAAGATATTTCAAAGTACACTGAAAAGGGAATAGCGATTATTAGGGCTCATGGTATATCTGATAGAGAGAGAGAACAAATGAATTCTAACCCTAATCTACTAAAGGTTATAGATACTACTTGTCCGTATGTTTTGAGGGTTCATTACCTAACAAAAAAGATGGTTAAAGAGGGATATCATGTTGTTATAGTTGGTGATGTTAACCATCCAGAAACTAGAGGGTATTATCTTAACGTTAAAGACAACGCTACTATCATAAGTTCTGAAAAAGAGATTGATAAGATTCCTAAAGTTAAAAAGATAGCTGTCTTTGCTCAAACTACTATGAATTACCGTGAATTTAGAGATATTGTGAAAAACTTGCTCACAGATTTTGATGAAGTTAGAGTTTTCAGAACAATATGTCCACCAGTTTATAATAGGCAGGTGTCTGCTGAACTTTTGGCAAAGGAATGTGATCTTATAGTTGTGTTAGGAGGGTACAATAGCTCGAATACTAAGAAACTTAGAGATATTTGTGCTATGTATACACAGGCTGTCCATATTGAAAACATAAATCAGCTAAATTTGAGTGTTCTCAGAGGTAAGAAAAAGGTCGGAATAGTTGCTGGTACATCAACACCAGATTCTGTTATTCAGGAAGCATATAACTTTCTTAGACAATTTGAGTAAGAGTTTGTTTTTTATTTTGCTTGAGTATTTCAAAAATAAATACCAATATCAAAAGTTTAGTTCTTCTTGTGTCGAACAATCCCCATTACTATGTATGCTTCCCATTTTCGATTCCTTGTTTTACTAAGGGTGTTTAAAAATCTAGGCTACATCTATTTCTTCAAAAGCAAGTTTTAGGAATTCTTTATCATTTTACTACAACGATATTTTTTAGTAATCGTGAATTTATATTGTGTAATTTTTTGGTAAGTATGTTAACACACTTTAAAAGAAAATAATGGTTATTTTTTTCTTACGCATTCTTATTTCATGATTGTTTGAGAACGTTGGTTTTACACAAAAGTCTTAGTGTTTTAAAAGTGTGTATAGCACACGAAGGAAGGAAAAGAGGAAAAGTAACTTTTTTGAGATATGGTCCTCTTTTTAAGGGTTATCAAGTTTTTTAGAGGTACTTTTGCATACCTTTAAGTAGGAAAGTAATATTTTCAAAATGTTCTATTGCTTTACTTGAAAATAGGAAACATCTCAAAATACCATATTCTCATATGGGAGTTTTTAGGAAGTTTTTTTACTTTGTTTTGGAATATCTGGGTGTTATTGAAGTTACTTTCCAAATAAGATCTTCTGATATTATTGTTGGTGTTTTTCTCAATTACTTGTTTGGGAAAAGAGTTTTAAATCTAATTTTAGGTCAACTTGTTGATAGAAATAGAATGGAGTTTTCAATACAAAGATTCATTGAAAAAAATGTGAACATTCCTGTATATGTTGCAAACCTTATACTTCCGAGTGAGATGTTTGTGAATAAAGTTATTTCTGTACCTATATCTGCCAGAAAAAAATTACATAACATTGTGATTTCAAATATTGAAAGTATCGGGATTTTTGATATTTCTTCGCTTAGTTATGGTTACAAAGTTGTTGGTAAGTATAGAGTTAAAGATAGGGTTTTTCTTAAAGTCCTTATTTCTGCTATAAGGCAGTCATTTGTCAATGAATATGTTAATTACTTTAAGTCTTTAGGTATAAGTATTAGGGAAGTTTTATCTGCAACTATTGGTAACATTAACGTATTTACAGATATTTCTAGTGTTGGAGCAGTTTCCGTGATTTTCAATAAGCAGAATGAAGTGTTTTTGTCCATAATTTCAGGTAAAAATGTTATAAAACTAGAGGTTATTGAGGTAAGTGATAAAAACGTCCTTGAGAATTACATTGTTTCTTTTATTTCTGAATTTGTTAAGGAGAGAAGTTTATTCCTTGAGAAAATTATACTTTTCTATTTCGACAATGATTTTGTGGAAAGGATTTTCGATAAGGTTAATATTATTACGCTTTCTGGTGAACTACTTCCTGAGTACAAGTTGTTGAATGATAATTACTTATATCTCGATGTTATAAGTTATTCAAAAACTAATGGTTATAAGGTAAATGTATTAACTAAACCTGATTATTCTAAGGTTAGGTTTGATATTATTCTTTTTAGGGTTTCATTTTTTCTTACTGTTTTCAGTATTATTGGGTTGTTTTTTGTTCTATCCACAAGGGATGAGGTTAACAAGTATTTGTTGGTTAAGAAGGGTATAGAAGAGAGAACTGAGAGTATCTCACCTGAAATCCAACGTTATATTGAGGTAATGGAAATTAAGAAAAAGGTTGATTATTATGAAAAACTTATATCATCTTTTTACAAAAAGTTTGGTAGTAAAAGTAGGCATTTCTATATCATGTTTGATGTTTTTAAATCTCTTGATAGTGGTACATGGCTTAAAGAGGTAGAGTTTTTACCTAAGAGTATAAAAATAAAAGGTTTTTCTTCGAGTGATACCTCACTTTACAATACTGTCAAGAATTTGTCTGATTCTGATAGATTTTATAACGTTAATCTTACTTCGGTTTATGAAACTTATTTAGGCAACGATAAAGTTTTTAAATTTGAAATAGAGATAAAATTATGAAAAGGGTAGTAATTGGGGTATACACAATTTTTGCTTTGGTAGTTTCTGCTGTTATAGGTTATTTAGTAATTGAGTACATTTATTTGAAAATTAGTTTTGAAAACATTTTTAAGGAAATAAGAGAGTACCAAGATGTTCCTTACATTAGTCGAAAGCTTTCACTACTGGAGACAGAGTATAAAAGAATTGTGGATTTTGAGAAGGAAAACAAAACTCCTGGATTAGTTTTAAGTAAGGTTGTTGCCGTATTCAATAAAAATGGTGTTAAGATTGATTATATTGTTAAGGAATCGCAAGAAGATTTTGGAGAAATTTACAAGGCTTCTGTTAATGGTGGTTTCAGAGAGGTTTTCTTGTCTCTTGGAGAGATAGAAAGTATGTTTTTACCTATAAGAATCATTAAGATTTATATGTCTGGTGGTTCCGATAATGTGAATATGGTTTTTTACTTTGATATGATGGAGTAGTTATGGTAGAGGGCATTAGATTGCCTAGAGGTGGATATATATTTCTTAAGAATGGAAGGATACTATTTCAGTTTGGTGTTCCACCTGAGACTATTAAGGATTCTATAAAGATTTTTGGCGAAGCTCCTCAGTACTATGTTATTCCTAAAAGCATGATAGATGTTATGACATTTCTAAATATTGCGGAAGTAGAATTTCCTATTTACTATAATTATTTTATAAAAAAAAGAAAAACAGTAGTTATTTGTACTAAACACCAGAAAAAAGTACTTGAAATTCTCTTTAGAGAATCTCTAATAGGTCCTAGTAGTATTTATTCTGAAGATTTTCAGGAATTTAAGTGTGATATTCAAAAGGAAATGATGTTTTTTAGAAGGAAAGACCAAACTAAAAAAGATGAGCTTTTTGATGTTTTTGATTCTGTTGAATTTTTAGATATAGATGATAGTGTTTTTGTGGATAACATTGCCATAAAGAAAATAGGAGATAAAATTGCACTTTTAGATGATGGAAAACTTACTAAGATTAGATTGGAAAATGAGATTTTAGAAAGTATTGATTATGATCTTAAGGTAATAAATAAGGTATTTAATGATAGAAAACTCGTTAATTTTAGTTTTCCGAGATTTGGTTTTACTTGTCTTGGTGCTAGTAATGGATTTGATCCGTATGGTACTACATCTGGATTTATACTTTGGGTTAATGGTAAAGGTATTTTTATTGACCCACCAGCTCACTCTTTTGCAGAAGTTGAAAAAAATAATATTCCTATAAGCAGTATAGTAGCTATAATTCTTACCCATTGCCATGCTGATCACGATGCTGGAACACTGCAAAGTATGATGAGGGGAAACAAAGTGAAAATATATACTACGAAAACAATATGGGAATCTTTTAAAAGAAAGTATTCTTCGTTGTTGGGTGTTAAAGAAGATTTTTTTGATAATATATGTGACTTTAGGGCTGTTAAAGTTGGAGAGAATGTAAATATTGAGAACGGTATATTTAAGTTTCATTATGCTTTACATTCTATTCCTACTATTGGGTTTACAGTTGAATTTGAAGGTAAAACATTGTTCTATTCTTCGGATACATTTGTATCAAGTAGAACTAAATTGTTGCTGGACGAAGGAATAATATCCAAAGAAAGGTATGATTTTGTTATGAACGGCTTTAAGAAGTATGATTATATTCTCCATGAAGCTGGTGGTGGTATAATACATACGGACATAGCAATGTTGGATTTTGATACCGGACCTAGTCAATATGTTTTTGCTTTTCATTGTCCACAAAAGGATTATTCGAGTTATATTTCATCGCACCCTGATTCTAAGATTCTTTACCCTAATCAAGGTGTTGAAAATACTGTTTTTATTATACCTCAAAAGAGATTAAGTAAATTTGATGTTCTCTCGTCTGTTAAGTTGTTTTTAGATCTTCCTCTTAGAAACATAAAAAGGATGGAAGAACAAAGCGAATTTGAAGATTATTCTCAAGGTGAGGTTATCGTTAAAGAAGGCGATTACATAAATAAAGATTTTTACATTATTGTCGAAGGTTACGTTGATCTGTTTGTAGGGGATAAACTCTATAAACAGTACTTGGTCTTTGACTTTTTTGGAGAAAGTGCTATACTTACTAAAAAAGGAAGAAGCGCTACCATTGTAGCTGGCAAAGGTGGATGTAAGGTTTTAAGAGTTAAAGGCGAGAGTTTCTTAGAAAACATAAAGGGTACTAAACTGTACAAAAAACTTTTGAATCTAGCAAGTATAAGAGGTAAGGATACTTGGAGTATGTTTTCAGTTGGTTACTTTGAGGATTTTACTCCTTCTATGAAAACTTACTTTGAGATGATACTAAACTATATAGAAGTTAACAAAGACGAAGTTATATATAGTGATTCTAAGAGTAGGAGAGTATTTTTCCTGATAGATGGTGAAGTTAAAGTTGTTAAAGATGATGGTGAGTTTTCTGTTTCTTCTAATGACAAGAAATACTATTTTTTAGGTGATCCTGATCATGTACTTTTGGGTACAAAAAATAGAGTCGAGGAAGTTAAAGTTATGTCTAGCAAAGCTAGATTGTTCTACGTTAATGCTAAAGATTTTAGAGATTATTTTTACGATTACCCTGTTATTCTTCCTAGGATTAAGATGTTTTTATATTAGTTTTATTTCTTCTATTTTTGTAAACGAGTTTAGAAATGTTTCGACTATTTCTGGATCTAGTTGTGAACCTTTAACTTTTTTTATTTCTTCCAAAGCGTATTCGAAAGGCAATCCTTTCCTATAAGGCCTATCTGATGTTATTGCGTCAAGTGTATCCGCTACGGAAATTATTCTTGCGACAAGTGGTATTTCTTTTCCTTTTAGTCCTTCAGGGTACCCTCTACCATCAAACCTTTCATGGTGGTATTTTATTCCATCCAAAACGTTTTCTAAACCTTCAACAGATCTTAGTATATTGTATCCTATTATAGGATGCTTTTTGATTATTTCAAATTCTTCATTACTAAGTTTCTCGGTTTTTCTCAGGATATTATCTGGTATACCTATTTTACCAACGTCATGTAGTATTGCTGATAGTTCTACTTCTTCAACTTTTTTACTAGGTAATTTTAGAGCGTGAGCTATTTTTACAGAGTATATTTGTACCCGGTATGAATGTCCTTTTGTGTACTCATCTCTCGCTTCTAAAGCCGTTATTAAGGCTTTTATTGTATTTCTTGAAGTATTATTTAGCTTTTCGTAGAGGATAGAATTAAGTAAATTTATACCTAGTATTTGGGCTATCATTTCAAGTATTTTTAGATCATCTTCTGTAAAATCTGTTTCTCTTATCTTGTTTACTGCTTCTATAACTCCTATTATCTTATTGAGTGGTTTTATAGGCGCTGAAATTATTGATTTTGTTATAAAACCACTCTTATCATCTACATTACTGTAAAATTCAGGGTGTTTCTTCACATCGTTTACTATAAGAGGATTACCAGTTCTAGCAGTATATCCAGCTATACCTCTATCTATTGGTATTCTTATTTCCTTTATTTCGTTACTTTTTTCACTGTCGATAACTTTAAAGAATAGTTCATTGTTTTTCTCATCTTTCATTAATATTGATGCTCCTTCTACATTCAAAAGCTTTTTAGTTATTTTTGTTGTTTCCTGTATTACTTCTTCTATGTTTGATGCTTCAGTTGTTTCTTCGAGTATTTTTATTAGTTGGTTTAGAATATAATCTTTGTTGTATAGTTCTTGAAAAGTATAGAAATTCCTTATTGTTTCATTCACTATCTCTATTTCGTCTTCGCTGATGCTGTCTTTATGTAAAACTATCCTTATTAGTACCTCTCTTTGGTATTTTCTACTGCTTATAAATAGGTCTATATAGTATCCGCCATTATATTTTTGGAAATTTTTAGAAATTTCATTTTGGTTTACTATATCTTTTAGAACGCTTTCGCCGTCTCTATTTCTGAAGGTGTTTAGATAACCTTTTGGGGTGTTAATGTATATACCAAAATTAATTTTATCTTCAAGTATTTCTTCACATAATTTTGGAAAACTTATTGAATATAGATTTACGTTTTCTGTTAAGGTTTCTTGAATTTTATTTAATAATTTAAGAATTGATTTTAACATAGTTTTTCACTTCTTCTATTATGGGTATTCTTCTTAATAGCTCTAGTTTTCTACCAGATTTGCCTTCCCAGAATATTCCGAAATTATTTGATCCAATGTATATTATCTTGTTGTTTTGTTCAATGTTGTGATGTTCCTTTATTAATGAGATGATACAATCGAAGTGAAATATATGATTATCAATTATTATGTTCGAAGGGTCTTGGAAGGTGTTCTGTGAGCATATAGGGCATATTCCTGTTATTTTTGAGTTGTCTATAATGAATTTTATTTCTGGTGTATTTAGATTTTTATATTTAGGTGGTTTGATATTCTTGTTAAGAATTCTACTGTTCTTTTTTGACTTGAGTATGTGATTTTTGTACTTTACCATCTTATCTTCTCCCACCAAGTAATAAAATAATCATTATCTAACTTTTTTACAAGTTTTGTTAGTTCATTTTCTGAAAATTCTTTAATTTCTAGTATTTTGTGCGTTTTTGAAATTTTTTCTGATAGTTTTTTTAAGTATTGTATTTCACTTGTTTTTATTGGTTTTCTGCTTTCTATTAGTATTGATAATACTAGTTGTTGTTTTTGATTGTAAGTTATTGCTTTCCATGTTTCTTCTATCCTTTTCATGAATAGTGAAGGTGTCTCTATTTCTCTTATCTGTTCTGGTGAAATACTTTCAATACAGTATACGCATATTCCTTCTTCACTGTTTATGTATTCTACTATTTCACTTGGATACGTTTTTTTGTTGCATATTTTACATAAATTTAAGTTTTTCATGTTTTCAATAGAATTAGAGTCATATTCTTCGATTTCTTTTGAGGAAGTTAATCCTAGGAAGTCAAAGACGATAGAAGGTAATATACCTAATGGTATTAACCTTTCGTTTACAAATAGATCTATATGATCTATTGAATATATCTTTCTGACCTTAGAGATATCTATTAAGAATTCTGAAATTATTTTGTTTTCCTTCCACCATGCTTCCAGCATGGGTGTTTGTTGTATGAAGTTCCATAGTTTTTGGAAGGGCATATCTGTTTTTCTTTTGATTTGTTTTACTAGATATATACTTTCAAATTCTTCGTATGATTTGATGTTCTCTAGATTTAGATAGACCCATAGATTAGATGTGTTTGAGATAATCTTGTAATTTTTGATCAATTTTTTACTCATAGATGTATCTATATTATATTTAGCTGAAATCAATGTATCAAGAATTTTACTATGCTTGGATTACTCAAAATTTTTGCTAATCTTTACGATCAGGAATGGATAAGAAGTAGTTATAGGATTAGTTGATATGAAATATCCACCATGAAGTATAAGATCGAAGTTCTCTTTAAGAAATAACGAAATTTTTAAAGATAGTATAAATCCTCCTATGACTGATTGGTTTATTTCCATGTAATTCTCTGTGAAACCATTTACAGTTGTAGGAATTGATATTTGAATTGGAATATCTAATGGTATTATTATTTGAGGTGTTATGCATATTTCCCAGTAGAATCCATTGAAGTCATAGTAAAGATTTGCTTCAGGGATTATCGATATAACTTCTATTGGGTTTAGGAAGTAACCAATTCCCAATTTAATCTCATCTCTAGTATTGGTGTATTCTGTTAGTAAATTATAAAGATCGATATACAAGTCTCCTATGTAATAGGAGCATCCCAGGTTTAGTTTTAAGAGTTCAGGTACTAATATTCTATTTTGTTGTATGTATGGCCTTAAGTAGTTGTTTAGTGATAATGAGATTTCGAAATCAGAAATTTTTTGGTATATAGTTGTTTCTGATCTTATCCTTACAGATGAGCTATTGTTATAAATTTTTTCGGTATATCTATCCATTATTGATAATGATATATTCCATTCCGTGCATTGGGTTTTGTTTGGTAGTATCGTTAATAACAGTATAGGTATTAAGTAAAAAATTCTCTTCACTTTATTTACTCCTTTTTGCTTTTTCTTTCATTATTTCGCTTAATTTTATGTATCCTTGAGGTATTTCGAACTCCCTATTATTTATTTTTTCGCTCGAAATTGAGATAGCTTGAATCGAGATTAGTGTTTCACCATTTTTGTTTTTTACGATTATTCTTAGTGGTAACATGTTATTTTGGTAAAAGAAATGTGAAATCTTAGATACTAACAATCCTTCTTCTCCTAATCTTTGGATCCCGATGAATGGATTTAATCCTGGTTTGATATCTTCAGTTGCCAATGCTTCTATAGTGTATTCTTTGTCATGATATAAGTATTTTTTTGTGTTAATGTTTAAATAGTTTTCTATTCCTGCTTCTTTAGGGGTTATAGGGTTGTTCTCTACGTTTTTTATCATAATTTCTAGTGGTAGTTCCATGTAATATTTGTCGGTAGTTGATATAAAAATACCTTTTTTACTCTCAAAGTCTATAATAGGATATCCTTTATTTGTTTCTGTTATTTCTTTTTCAGGGATCATTTTCATTTTTTGTTTTTTCATAAGTACTTTACCGATGTTAGTGATATCTTTGCTTAAGAATTTGTAGACGATAATACCTTCAAACTCTTCGCAAAGTGCGATATTACCTATTATAAATACTAGAAAAATTACTTCAGCTATTGCTCTCATACCACCTCCTAGAGAGTTTCTTGCTAAGTATGATCCAAGAAGATACTAGAAAAACTATTGAAAAAACTAGTAGTTCGTAGAATTCGAAGGATAAGTTTTCGATACTGATTTGTTTTATTATACTTCCTCTGTATATTTTTGTAGCGTAGTAGTGGGGGAAAATGTAGACTATTGGTCTAAGCCACGAGGGCATCGCTTCCATTGGCAATAGAGCATTTCCAAAGAATATTGGTAATATACTGATAAGTATTGGAATCCTTATAGCCTCTATTTTCTTCATGATTATTCCAATTATGACTCCTATGGATGTAGAGGTTATTATGAATATTGAATATCCTGCCAAAGCAATCCAAATACCTTGATTTATGTGCATATCGAATAGAGGTATAGCAACTAGAAATGTAAGTGTTAAACTTATCAATGCAGCGATTGAGTATATGATTAAGTATGGTAATAGAACCTCATATGTGTGATATCTTCTAAAATTAATTTTTTGCCTATCTCTGAATACTATAAAGGATAACCCTACTATAAGAATCAAAAACACGATGATGGTTATAATCCCTGGTATTATGTAATCTCCAAAAACTACATCGTTTATACCCATTGCAGTTTCTATTTCCAATGGTAATGGAGAGCTACCACTCGGTTTAGATGTTTCTATGAACGTATTCATGATGGTAGACATTACGACTCCAGCTACTATGAAGGTACTTTTATCCAATCTTATTTTTATTTTATCTGTAAGTTCGTAGCTAGGATCCTCGATTTTTATAAGCATTTCTTTTGTTAGGTTTTTAGGAAAGTATATAAAACCATAGATTTTGTTTTGTTTTAATAAGCTAAGAGCTTCATCTTCGTTTTTTAGAATAACAGGGATTATGATCTTTTTATCTAGTCTTTCTAGAAATTGTTTGGAAATTGAGATTTGTCCTGTGAACAGCACTTCAATTTGTTCGTCTAGGTTTATTATTCCTTATAAATACTTCTCGAACTCCATCACCAAATATTAATCCAATTATGCCTATAAGTAAAGCAGGTATTATAACGATTGCGATTATAAATTCTTTGTCATTTTCGAAGATTTTTATTGCAAACTCACCCATTGCTTTACCCCAATTTCAATTATTATTGATTTAAAGGATTTTTCAATAAATTTGGAGAAGATGTTTCTTTACGTTTAAAGGTGTTCAAAAGTGCATTTAGGAAGTTAGAGAAATTTCTTGAAAAGACCTATTACTCAAAGAAAATAACTTTCTTCGGAAGTTATGTAACAAAAGTGTAATTGAAATTGTTAGAATAAGCTGTGAGGGTAGTGCAAGAAAGAGAGTTTAAAAGATAGGTTTTTTGGTACAGCTTCCCCTTAGATGTGAGACTATTTCAAAATTCGTAGAAACTTCTAAGATTTATCTCTCAAAGAGAAACTATCATTACTTAGAAGTTATGAAACGAAAATACCATAACATGACTTGTTTGAAGAGTTTTATTGAGATTTTGTTTCTCTTCTTTTCTAAGACATACTTGAGTATGATTGCTTTCAATTTATTTGGTTAGTGTTATTTAGAGATGATGCTATGAGATTAAGTGTGTGGTAATAGAGTTAGTTTTGGTAGAGGAGGAATTTTTATTAATTCTAGGTATAATAACACTGTGAGTAAAGTTTGTATAGTAATAACGGTGGTTTTGGAGGAGAAATTTGTATTTCCGAGGCTAGGAATATATGAGTTGGAGTGTGTATGGTAATAGCGGTAGTGGGGTAAGTATTTGTATAGGAGTGTAAAGTTTTAGCGGGGGTTAGGGTACTGTGTAGTTTCGTGTGTAAGCTTAAGTTTTTGGTTTTCTGCTTTTCAGTTTGAGTTGGATGGAAGTAAGGTGGTATAAAATTGTTTTTTTGTTATGAATTTTTTATATTATCTTTGAAGATTTATTTATTCTTCATTTAGACTTATAGAAATTTGAGGAGGATTTTTATGATAAGTGATAGGGTAAAAAACGGTATTATTAGAGCGCCAAATAGAAGTTTAATAAAGGCTTGTGGGTATACTGATGATGAGATAAAGAAGCCGTTTATTGGTATTGTTAATTCTTTTACTGAGATTGTTCCTGGGCATATTCATTTGAGGAATCTTGCGGAAGCTGTTAAGAAAGGTGTTTATGCTGGTGGTGGTACTCCTTTTGAGTTTAATGTTATTGCTATAGATGATGGTATTGCAATGGGACATGAAGGAATGAAGTATTCTCTTCCATCAAGAGAACTTATAGCGGATAGTGTTGAATCGATGGCAAAAGCTCATGCTTTTGATGGTCTTGTTTTGATAACTTCTTGCGATAAAATTGTGCCAGGAATGATTATTGGAGCTATAAGGTTGAACATACCTTTTATTGTTCTTACAGGTGGACCTATGTTACCAGGTGAGGTTGAAGGTAATAGGTATGACTTAATAGACGTTTTTGAAGCTGTTGGTAAATACGAGGTTGGTAAAATTACAGAAGATGAAATTTACAAATTAGAAAATTATGCTTGTCCTGGTGCTGGTAGCTGTGCAGGTATGTTTACGGCAAATAGTATGGCTTGCATAAGTGAAGCTTTGGGAATTACATTACCATATGGAGCTACTATACCTGCAGTTGATGCTGAAAGAGTAAGATTTGCTAAGGTGGTGGGTCAGAAAATCGTAGAACTTGTGAATAAGGATATAAAGCCTAAGGATATACTTACTAAAGAAGCATTTGAAAATGCTATAATGGTTGATCTTGCTTTAGGTGGGTCTACTAATACGGTATTGCACCTTTTAGCGATTGCCCATGAAGTTGAACCTGGATTTATTACTCTTGACGATTTTGACAGATTAAGTACGGAGGTTCCACATATTGCTTCTCTCAGACCAGGCGGTAAACACTATATGTCTGATTTACATAGGGCTGGTGGAATACCCGCTGTTATGAAAGTTTTGGAAAGCAAAGTTAGGAAAAACGCTAAAACGGTAAGTGGTAAAACTGTAGGTGAAATTATTTCTTCCGTTAAGTACATAAACCACGAGGTTATAAGACCAATTGATGATCCTGTTCATAAAGAGGCTGGGCTTAGAATTTTGAGAGGTAGTTTAGCTCCAGATGGTGCTGTTGTTAAAATTGCAGCGGTTTCTCCAAATATGTACAAGCATGAAGGACCAGCTAGAGTTTTTGATTCCGAAGAAGATGCTATAAAAGCTATTCTCTCCAAAAATATAAAACCAGGGGATGTTGTTGTTATAAGGTATGAAGGGCCGTCAGGTGGGCCTGGTATGAGGGAAATGCTATCCCCAACTTCTGCTATTATGGGTATGGGACTTGGCGATAGTGTAGCTTTGATAACAGATGGTAGGTTTAGTGGTGGAACTAGGGGACCATGTATTGGACATGTATCACCAGAAGCTATGTCAGGAGGACCTATTGCCCTAGTCAAGGAAGGTGACATAATAAGTATTGATATGATCAATAAAAAACTAGATCTAAAGATATCTGATGAGGAGTTTGAAAGAAGAAGAAGAGAATGGAAAAAACCAGAACCTAAAATAAAACATGGTTATCTTGCTAGGTATTCTAAACTCGTTTCTTCTGCAGATAAAGGAGCAGTTGTTAACTATTAACTTCGAAATTTACGTTAGTTTTTCATAATCGATTTTGGTAATAAGATAGGTAAGTGCGTTTTTTAATGTTGAAGATTTTCGTTTATGTATTATGTTACTTTGAGGTTTGTTGGTTTAGGGGGTAGTTGTGGATAGAAGACCTATAGGAATTTTTGATTCTGGTGTTGGGGGATTGACAGTTTTTAAGAAAATAAGAGAGTTTCTTCCAGAGGAATCTATAGTATACTTAGGTGATACAAAACACTTGCCTTATGGTGATAAATCAAAGGAAGCAATAGTTAGATTCTCGATAGAAAATGCTAAGTTTCTATTAAAACATGATGTTAAGGCAATAGTTATAGCCTGTAATTCTGCTTCATCTGTTGCTGTTGAACCACTTAGAGAAATGTTTAAGGTTCCAATTATTGATGTTATTGAACCTACTGTTGAATGTATTTCGAGAAGCTCGTTTAATGATATACTTGTTATAGGTACTGTAAGGACAATAGCTTCTGGGGTTTTTGCTAGTAAACTCTCTTCTGTAAGTAGTGATGTTAAAGTCTTTGCTAAGGCTTGTCCTTTGTTTGTTCCACTTGTTGAAGAGGGAGCTTTTATCGATAAATCGACCTACCTTTATAGATCGCTTCAAAATGCTATCGTATACTATTTGGAAGAATTTAGAGGTAAAGTAAATAATATCATTTTAGGGTGTACACATTATCCTTTAATAAAAAACGAAATACTTGATTTCATGGGAGATGTTGTGCTTATTGATCCTGGTGAATGTGCAGTTTCAAAACTTTCAGAAGTTCTTAAAAATAATGATTTGCTTTCCGACGGTAAGTATAGGTTTGAGAAATTTTTTGTTACTGACCTTTCTGAAAGGACTAAACAAGTTGCAAAAATCATATTAGGTAATAACATCTTAATTGAGGAGGTTTACATATCTGACTTTTAATTATTTTTCTATGTCTTCGAGAGATGTATCTTCAAGCGTTTTTTGCTCGCTTTTTATTTCAAGACCATTTCCTATTGGTTCTATCAGAGATTCAATATCTAGGATTTCTTTTTTTGTGTCAGCTATTATTTCAGGTATTGCATTTGTTCCATATTCTTTTAGTAGCGCTAAGGCTTTGCGTATGTTTTCCGATTCTTCACCGTTTGGTGAAATTTCTAAATATTTTTCCCAAAGAGTTATTGTTGTAGGAATATTTATCATTCTTAATGAAGCCATTCCGCCAAACCAATAGCTTTTGCTAAATTTTGGCGATTTGTCTATAACGGATAGAAAATAATTTAATGAATTTGTAAAATCTCTCATAACATAATGTGAATATGCTAAATTGAATTCAAATACCCATTCTTTACTACTTAAAATCATCCCGCTTTTAAATGTTTCTATAGCTTTTTTGTAATCTCCAGTTGCTAGGTATGTGTTACCTAACATTAGTAAAAGTTCATCGTTTGTTGTTGTTTTTATGGCTCTTTCGAAAGATAACTTAGCAAGTTCAAAGTTTCCTGAAAAGTAGTATTTCTTTCCTTTCTCAATCACCTCGTTGCTTAAGCAGTTTAATGTTAAATAGGTAATTAATAAAAATATGATAAATGTTCTTTTCATTCTAAGATTAATATACGGAATAACTGTTGATTTTTCAAGTTACTGTAAGCTACCCTTTCTTCACTTTATGGCTTTAGTGCACAAAAAGATTTTCTAATCTAAATCCACCCTACCCAATATATCCATTATACTAAGTCTTTTACACTAAACAAATAACCTCACCTTTTTATCCACTTAAATCTACTAATCACATAACTACCAAATAGACTATTCATCTATAAAATACATTTCCACCATTCCCATACCAGCATACATAAAAACTTCCTTTTGCCTTTTCCTACCAAACTTTCATATCTTCCTTCAATTCTT
>JBKBIJ010000004.1:0-23198 GCA_046299455.1 Brevinematia bacterium
AGGTTAATTCTATACTTATCTCCATCGGCATAATAATCCATAAGATATCCTAGTTCAAAATTATAGAAACTTCATCATCTTTACTTCCTGCTCTTTCGTTTATTACACTAGTCTCTTTGTATAGTTCATAAGATAAATAATGATTTTTTACTTACTAGAGGTTATTTGTTATAAAATTTCTCCTCTTTTGTTTATTTATCCTGTTGTTATTCTTTGTACATTTGTCCATAGATTATGAAATCTTTTGCTTTTAGAAAGGAATTCAAAAATATCACTAAAAAGTCAAACGATACATTGAGAACGAATAGAATTTTACCATATCTACAATCTAAATACTTTCTAAAATCTTTTATGATTAGCTTGTTAAAGATTTGACTCAAAGAATTTTTACATAGATTGCTAAGTTTACAGATACTCCTAAAGCTCTTAATCTCATCACTTAAGTAAACTATCTTTTCTTTGAAAGTATGGAACATAAACATCATAATTTGAAACACCACCTGCCTTAAAAGTAAAAAGTATATGCTATCTTTAATAAAACGTACTCCAGAGATCATAAACCAAAATAATGAAAAAGTCAGAACCCCAAACTATTAACGCATCCTATGGAAAAAACCTTCATCATCTAAAAAATATAAACTTAATTGGTATCATCAAAGATTATAGTATTTCTACTAATCTTTGAAACAAACTTTCGTAAATATCAGTCATTCTATTAATACCTTCACTCCTCCCTTTAGGGGAGATTCACAAAAATTTCGTATTACACTCTCCAAAGAGAGCAACAAAAACAAATACCACTGTAGTTGAGCACATGAAGAAACACGAACTTAAGATGAGATATCGTAAGAAAAAAGATCCAAGTTTTAAAGAAAATCTTTTAGACATTATTAAATCTATACGAAGAACAATAAGAGACAAAGGGAATTATTGGAAGAAGCAGGTATAATATCCAGTGTTATTTAAGAATTTGGAATGAAAGAGCGTAAAAGGGTCTTACATCTAAACTAAAATTTATGAGGTGAGATAACCAAAAATTAGGGAAAGTAAATGTGATAAGATAGTAAAAGGAAGAAGTTAGATATGGGAAGCTATGTATAATAAAACGAGAAAAGTACCCAAGATTCAGAGAAAACCTAAAAAACTTGAATCACTAAGACAATTAAAGTATGATACTAATATATGATTTTTTGATGAGAAATCAATAAATATAATTCCTAATAAGGTAAGATATAGAGTAAATACGAAGGAAAGTAAGATTATGTTTGGATTTATGGCTTTAGTGGGATAAGAAAGAATCAGCAGAGATACTAGAATATGAAGGGATGGGGAGAGGAAATTAGGGAATAACCTATTCTTATTAAAGGTATAGAAAACACATCTAGGAAATCGGAAGTTACTTAAAAATATTCCATCGCTCCAATAAACTACCTTTTTAGAAGTTATGTAACAAAAATACCATACCCTTTAAGAGTACCTTTATGGTATAGTTTTCTACCTTTCTTAAAAACTGCAGAGTTTAAACTTTTAGGAATTGTCATGCTAATCATCAGCAAAGCATTACTAGAAAGTGCTTTGGAAAATAGACAATGAGTATAACTAAAGAATCTCACTTTTTTAATTGAAGGGTTTAAGATACTACTAAGAAATTGGGTAACTTCTCTATTCAGAAGTCGTGAAATGAAAACGTAGTAATAAAGACTTAGTTAAGGGAAATCAATCCAAGAAGTTACTATTCCTTAGAAGTTATGTAAAGTGTAAATACTATAAGATAACTGTATAGATAGATTTTGGGGGAAGTGGATAATAGAAAAAGACCTAAATTTTGTGACAATCTCTTCGTTATATTTGAAAATCTAGTTTTTTCTAAATTACACTTTATTCTCAAATGTGGAGGTTTAGGAATGTCAAAACATTACGATATAGCAGTTATACCTGGTGATGGTACAGGTCCAGAGGTGATAAACGAAGGTATAAAAGTTTTGAAAGCATGTGGTAACAAGTTTGGAATAGAATTTAACTTTGTTAAGTATCCTTATGGTGCGGAACATTATCTAAAAACAGGAGAAATACTACCAGATAGTGCAATATTGGAATTCAAAGATTTCGATGCAATATACCTAGGAGCAGTAGGTGATCCACGAGTAAAACCAGGAATACTCGAAAGAGGATTACTATTAAAACTTAGGTTTGACCTGGACTTATATGTAAATCTAAGACCAGCTATACTTTATGAAGGAGTATGGACACCACTAAAAGATAAGGGGCCAGAACATATAAATTTCACTGTGATAAGAGAGAATACTGAAGGTTTATATGCAGGAGCAGGTGGATTTTTGTACAAAGGAACAAAAAACGAAGTTGCTATACAAGAAATGATATGCACAAGACATGGAACAGAAAGAATCATAAGGTTTGCCTTTGAATACACTAGAAAATATGGTAGAGAAAAGAAATTAACAATGGTCGGAAAAACAAACGTTTTAACCTATTCTCATGATCTATGGGCTAGAGTGTTTGAAGAAGTTTCAAAAGAATATCCTGATATAAAAACAGATTATGCACACGTTGATGCAACATGTATGTGGATGGTCAAAAATCCTGAGTGGTTTGACATAATAGTAACAGACAACATGTTCGGAGATATAATCACAGATTTAGCAGCTATAATACAAGGAGGATTAGGTGTAGCAGCAGGTGGAAACATCAACCCAAACGGCACATCAATGTTTGAACCTATGGGCGGATCAGCACCAAAATATACCGGCAAAAATGTAATAAACCCAATAGCAGCAATAGAAGCAGGTAGATTAATGCTGAGATTCCTAAACGAAGAAGAAGCAAGCTTGGAAATACAAAAAGCTGTACAAAAAACTGTAAAAATGATGAAAAGCATGAATGCAGGACAAATGGGATACTCAACTACGGAAGTAGGAGACTTGGTAGTAAAACATCTTTTAGAAAAATAGATCATGATAAAAAACCTCTAAACAACCTACTAATAAAATCATTATGCGAAGGTCCTTCAAAAATATTATCTCCCTACTTAAAGGCATTTGAAAATATCACTTAAGAAACTAAATAACGCTTATTAAAAAATGCTTTTCTACTAGCAAGAAAATAATAAAAAGCATAAAACTACTAAACCTCAAACATTTTTGAAGTTTAGAAGTACAGTAATCCCTATTCATGATACATTCTTAGTAACTTTAAGCTAAATTTTATCTTGGTAGAATAAATTGATATTTCTACCTCAGAAGTTAATCATACGATCTTATAAGCTAGGTAATATAACTTATTCGTAGATAATTCTAAGGTCTATCCTCTCAAAGAAAAACCATCATTCCTAGAATTTATGAAACAAAACTACCATAAGAGAACTTTTTTGAATAAGTTGTAAGGAAAAACTAAAAGTAAAAGCAAAAATAAATTGAATTTATGATCCAAAATAACATTATAGATATAGCTAGTTAATATACTACTCACTTAGAAATAAGATGTAAAAATGTTTCAAAAATATTACTTTCCCACCATAAAGGTTAAAAAATATTCCTAAAAAATTGGATAATTCTTTAAAAAACAATCGTTCAAAGAAAAGGCCGTCCTTAAGGATGTTCAAAAATATAACTTAAAAAAAGACTTAGAGGAATTACTTCAAGAAACTACCTCTTTTAGAGGTTTTAGAACAAAGGTACCTTATAAAGATACTTATCCGAATAAGTAGCAAAAGGAATAGATGATATTTTTAGAATACTATTCTCCCACCTAAAGATTTTCAGAAGATATTCAATAGATTGAATAAGCCAAAAAAATTCTATCGCTCAAAGAAAACTACTCCTAGAAATTACAAAGACAGAAGTACCTTAAGATGCCTTGTCTTAAATAGGATATATCTCTAACTTAATACCATAAAAGAGATTATTTAAAAAGGTCAGAGGAATATATAGGAAATAGGTTATATAGATTGCTAAAAGATGATAATAATGATAAAAATAATTAAAATTTCGTTATTGATTTTCTAATTACATTGAAAAAATAACAAAACTATACATATAATTCATTTTATGGAGAACGTACTTAATGTTGTTATAGCACTACTGGTAGTAATTTTTTCTACATGGTTTGTTTTTAAAGCTATTAAATGGTTCGCTGTATTTCTTAGATCAAGATCAGTAAAAAACAAAAGAATCCCACTTCAACCAAAATACAAAAAAATGCTAAACGACAAAGGAATACTAGTACTATACTTTTCTTCTCCCTTAACAGAAAGGGGTAGAAACAAAATGTCAAACGTCATGAAAATAATAGATGAAGAATATGGAAACGTAATAAAATTTAACCTAATAAACGACAAAATAGAAGCGGAAAAGTTCAACGTGATAAGCGCTCCAACTATTGTAATCATAGATAAAGAAGAAGTTGTAAAAGAATACAAAACAGGATTTATCCCATACCCAAAGGTCAAGTCTCTTATCGAAAAACACCTAAAAAAGTGAGTTATTATTTTTTTCAATCATTAAATGCTTATATGCAAGCTCAGTAGCAACTCTGCCTCTAGGTGTTCTTTTTATAAATCCTTTACGTATCAGGAAAGGCTCATATACATCTTCTATTGTCTCTTCTTCTTCTCCGATGCTAGCGGACAGTGTTTTCAAACCAATAGGCCCACCTTGATACTTCTCTATTATGGTTATAAGAATTCTCCTATCAACTTCATCAAGTCCTTCCTCATCTATTTCTAGTTTATAAAGAGTATCTTTAACAAAGTTTAAATCTATCTTATGTACCCCCTTAACTAAAGCAAAATCTCTGATCCTTCTAACAATCCTATTAAGTATTCTCGGAGTACCTCTTGATCTTTTGGCTATCTCTATCATACCATCTTCTGATATATCCAAACCAAGTATTTTACATGTCCTTTTACATATCATAACCATATCTTCATCAGAATAATAATCAAACCTAAGTATTATACCAAACCTTGATATAAGGGGAGACGTCAAAAGCCCAACTCTCGTTGTAGCACCAATAAGAGTAAACTTTGGTATGTTAATTTTTATGCTTTTAGAACCTGGCCCTTCACCTATCATTATCGATACTGTAAAATCTTCCATAGCAGAGTATAACACTTCTTCAAACGAAGGTTTCAATCTGTGTATCTCATCTATAAATAAAACATCTCCTCTTTGCAAATTAGTAAGTACAGCAACTAAATCACCAACTTTCTGGAAAGTATTTGAAACTGTGTAAATAAAATTAGATTTTAATTCGTTGGCAATTATTCTTGAAAGTGTTGTCTTACCGAGCCCTGGCGGACCAGAAATCAAAACATGATCAAGTGGCTCAGATCTTTTCTTTGAAGACTCTATAAAAACCTTCAAGTTTTCCTTAATCTTATCCTGCCCCACAAATTCATCTAAAGATTTAGGTCTTATACTATCTTCATAACCTTCATCATCTCTATATTTCTTTGGAGAAAGAATATCATCCATAACAAAATTATACAAAATTGACGTTCTCTTATATAAATTAAAATTCATACCTACCATTTAAACTGTAGTTTTGCACCTTTTATAACTGAAAAATTTCCTAGCACATAATTCTACAGAATAGTCTTCCAAAAAACTTATTGCTTCTATTCAAATTCAGTTATGCGTCCTGTGTATTATGAAATTTGTTCTTAACAAGCTTGAAGAAGGTGTTTTTGAAATCTAACATTACATCCATGATTTTCTTATTAACACAAATAATCCTCAAATAAAAAAGCTAAATTTACAGAAAACTACTATACCTACTTATTCCAATAAGCACCACCCCTAAGAGTTATGAAAATAGAAATACCATATTAAGAGTACCTATTTAAATATATTTCCATTAATTTTTGAAACACGCTTTCATAAATATCAGTCATTCTATTAATACCTGTTCCTCCTTGGGATAAATTCACAAAAATTTTGTATCACATTGCTCAAAAAAGCAATGAAAACAAAAAATACGCACTTGAGAATATGAAGAAATACGAAATTAAGATGAGATATCATAAGAAAAAAGATCCAATAGTTAAAAGAAGCTTTTAGCTATATTAAATTTAAACTAAGGAAAGTAAAGGAGACAGGAGGAATTATTTAGAGAAACAGGTGTAATATCTGACGTTATTTAAGAATTTTGAACGAAAGAGAATACAACGGTCTTATACAGAAATTAAAATTTAATGCAAGAAGAGCCCCAAAAATTGACAGTAAATGGGATAAGACAATAACGGTAATAAGTAGGAGATGTATGACAATAAGAAATGTGAAAGTATCATGTAAAGAGAAATAAAGGAACTCATACAAGACGGTGTGGAATATTTTAAGAAAGTAGTTTGGTATAGGAATATACATATATAATAAATGAGAAAAGACACTAAGATGAAGAGGAAATTTAAAAAACTAGAATTAATAAGACAATTAAAGTATATAATGCTAATTATTTGTTTACTGAACACCCACACGTATAAGTCCTAATAGGGTGAGAGCATTGAATACTCCTTAGGTAGGATGTAAATTAAATACGAATAAGAGCAAGATTATGTTTGGATTATGGCATTAAATTGAATGTGTTTTGCAAAGAAATTAGCGAAGTAAATGGGAGAAGAAATTTAGGGAATTGAGTTTTTGGCACAATTTTACCTTTATTTAAAAATTTAGGGTGGTAAATTATGAAGGATAAACATAGAATTGGAGAGCGATTTAAATATGTTGTAGAAGTGGAGCTAAGATCTTTTACCGCTGATTTAAGAACTTTTAAAACATTTCTAGAAAATATTGAAAAATTAAAAACTTGTATTAAATTATTTATTAGAATTAGTAATTTGATACACCCCCGATGGTCCCCAGCATCCCCCTGGGGGCTCCTTTATCTTTTACTTTCCTTTACAAGTTTGTAAACATATGCTATTATTTCAGCTATAGCACTGTAAAGCTCCGGCGGTATCTCTGATCTTATCCTTATAGATAAAAGAGGATCAACTAACTCAGATTTTACTATCGGTATATTGTGTTCTTCTGCTATTTGGATTATCTTATCTGCCAAAATCCCTACTCCTTTCGATATCACTTGCGGGGCATCCATCTCCTGAGGTTCATACTTAAGCGCTACTGCCTTCTTCATTCAAATACCTCCTCTATATCTATATAGATCGGATTAAATCCCAATGATTCAAGATTTCGCTTAAGTTCTAGTTTACTATCAGACGTTACATATACTTTATTATTCGAAAATAAAATTATCGATAAATCATACCTTTTCACAAATCTTTCAAAAATAACTAATACCTTAACTCCTTCTATTTCAGTAGTCAAAACCAATTTCCTAAATCCATCTTCATCAAACTCTATCCTAGAAAACCATTTTTCCTCTTCCTCAATCCAAAAAATCCTAAATTCCTCAAATCTACTAGAAATAATAAAATTATCTACAAAAATAGCAAATTCCTTAGCAGAAACTTTACCATCCATAAAATCTTTAAACAATTTCTCGGTAACAGCAAGATATTTTCCTTGGTATTTAGATTTATGCTTTATTATCATACCAGAAATCAAATATGGTAAATCATAACTACCTAAAACCCCATAATATTCCTTCAATATTGGAAGAGATAAAGACATCAATATTTTTGTTATAAGATAATTTTTCTGATTCCTAGGTAACTCAATCTGAGATAGTATACTACCTATATCCTTAAATGGTGCTAAACTATCCTTAACACGAATAATTATTCTATCATTGTCTTTTATAACCTCTCCCATAAACGTATAAGAAGGAATTTTACCTTCAACTCTCGCTTTTACCTTCTTGCCATCTATACTCACTATTGCAAAATCACCAATTATACTCAAAACTCTTATAAATTTCGTTTCCATATAGAAAATTTTCGTTTCGTAGTAAAATTACGAAATCAAAAAAAACATCAATTGATCTCTAAATATACCACATTTTAAGAATCTACATATACATATATTAAGAAGTTTCTAACTCAAACAATTCCCAATCTACAACTACATAACAATTTTCTTCCTAATTATCATCCTTAATATAGTGTATATCCGTAACTTTTCCAAAAGACAAGTCGAGAGTTGTACATTCTTTATAACCTCCTAGCATCATGTTAAATTTTTAATTCTTTATTAACAAAAATCTTCACCTTTCTAAGATTTCAACTTCTAGTGATGGAGTCAGACTAAGTATATAAGTAATATTACTATTCAGAAATATATCATTTGGTAAATTTGTTTAATAGAATTTAGAAATTTCATAATTCCTTTATGGAAAAGGTCAAGTTAATACTCATTCCAATCCAAATTCTTTTTGCAATTTTAATAGCTTTATGTACCTCTTGGATTTTCATAGATTCTGTTAACATATCAGATCTTTTTGTAAAACTATCATATCTATTCGCTATTAGTATTTCCATAGGTTTCTCTCTAGGAATACTGATGTCATTACTAAAGATTAAATGGATCATGTACAGTATTATAATGTTTTTTGGTAACTTATCCTTTGCATTTTCACCACTACTCCTAAATATAACTAGTTTTTATAACTTTGCTAAGACTCTATGTATCATATTGTTCTCGTTTATCTTATTTCTTATGAGTGTAGATCTTCTAAAAGCCCCAGATTCTAGTCCAAAAGATAGGAAAACTATAATAACTTTTTTTCTATCAAAAATTTTCATCTTATCCATTCTTGCCTTAGCAAGTAGTATTTTATTTGGGGAAACAAAGTTTTCTATCATAGGATTAATTAGTCTCATAGTAGGATTTATCTTGACAGAAATCAAAAGATTTGTATCTATAAACAGATACCCTAACTACAATGGTAACGACATAATTCTTGAGTCTTACTACAGAAAAATTTCTAACTTAAAAAAGGAAATAGATAATAATTCATCATTAATAAAGGCACTACAATTACAGCTTGAATTATCATCTAACCTAAAGAAAGAAATTTCTTCTAGAACTGAATTTATTAAGCAAAAGATCACTAATGATATTGCCTCAATAGAAGAATACAATTCTAAATATACTATCATAGAAGAAAATATCAACCAAATAATAGCGAATTACTCAACTCATCTATTAAGTATAGAATACTACCTTTCCAAACTCAAAGATAGCACAAATCTAATTAGAAAAACTTTTACCTCATCTTACACTAAGATCTCATCAAAAATCGAAAAGAAACCAGAAATAATGAATACTTTCAATAACACGAAACCAATAATGGACTCTTTGCTATCTAAGATAGACTCAATAGTAGAACTCTTATCAAATATCATCATAACACAGACTTCAATATCAGGAAACATAAATAAAATATTTGAGGAACTCGTGGATCTAAGTGTTATCTCGACAAACATCGAAATAGAATCATTCAGAGGAAATACCACAAAAACGATGAGAACCATAAACTCCGAAATAAATACCATAAACAGTAATATAAAAGCTTATTCTAACGAGATCATCAATCTATTTAACAAATCAAAGGAATTATTTGATTACCTTAGCATAACATCAAAAAGTTTATTAAAACACTCTGATAATATAAAATATAACGTATTACTTGCTGGTAAGGAAATCGAAGATATATTTAATATGTTTAACGAAGAAATTCTAGGATTCTATGATTTAGATCAAAAATTAAACGAAATCGATAACCTAATTTCATCTATATCTTCTCAAGTAAGGGAATTTAGAGAGTTTCTTGAGAAAATTTCTAATATAATTTCATTTACTTCAGAGATAAAAGAGACATTAGAAAAAATCAAAGTTTCACTTAACGATATCTTCATTATCGTCGAAGACTTACAACAAAATGCTTTCGAAAGCTAGAATCTTTGCAAAAACCGATACAATTTCATTTTTCCCAAATGATCAGGTAAATTATTTCATAATATTCGACTATGAAGGAAGAGTAAACTTCATTTTCAATGAAGGTAAATCTTACAGAAGAGGATTCGACAATACCATCATCTGTAGTGATGTACATTCATTCTACTTTCTTCACAACAAAGAAAGTGAAGTTTTAATAAATGAATCATACGAAGTAGCTAGATATATAATAAATTCAAATAATTTTGAAATACACTACCTTGGTGGGAAACAAAATGACGTTATAGATGCTTTCGAAAAAATCTCTAACTCTAGTTACAAAACTATCCTAGAAGACGTAAGAAAGTTCAAAAGTATTTATAAACCTATAACTATCCTACCACCAGATCAGTATCTTTCCCTATATATACCTATAACAGAAGGATGTTCGTACAATAAGTGCAGTTTCTGCAATTTGTACAAGGATAGATCATTTAGAATCAGAAATAAAAAAGAAATTAGTTTAATCGTAGAAGATATTGCAAACTACTTTGGTAAAACATTATTAACAAGGAAAGGAATATTCCTAGGAGAAGGTAACGTTTTCGTTGAGAGTACCCTCAGAATTATCGAAATAATAAAAGAAATAAAAAATACCCTCAAAGAAAACAAATATCTAAAATTTGATCTAAACAACTGTTTTTACGGTTTTATGGATACTTTTCACACAAGAAAAACCAGAGATGAAATATCTCTACTTAAAGATATTGGAGTAAAAAGAATATACATCGGTCTTGAGACAGGTAATGACTTTTTACTTTCAAATATCTTACTAAAACCATCCAATTCAGAAAATGCACTTAACACAATTAGAACTATAAAGGATGTTGGAATAAGTGTTGGAATTATAATTATAGTTGGTATTGGTGGTAAGAAATACAAAGACAAACATTTTGAAGATACAGTTAAACTAATATACGATATGAAATTATCTGAAGGAGATATTGTATACCTTTCACCCATAGTTGAGTATGCAGATTCACAATACAAAGAAATAATGGATAAGAATAACATCGAAAGATTAAACGAAAAAGAAACGGAAGAAGAAATACTAAGATTCAAGAGATCTCTATCTAAAATTGAAGGAATAAAAATACCAATTTACAGAGTTGATAAGTTTCTATATGCATAGCTTTTAAACTTTTCTCTTATTCTTTTTAAACTTACACCAACATTACTTACACTCATATTCAGTAATTTTGCAACGTCAGAGTATCCACATAACGTATTTAACTTAGCAAGTTTCTCTAATTTGGCTACACTTGGCTTTTGGTTTATAGATTCTATTAACTTCTTTCTTTTCGCATACTTTTTACTAATGTTTTCGTAAATTTCCTCGTACTCCTTCAGAACCTGCTCTATAGGTTTACCTGTGTACTCTGATATTAGTTTCAAATCCTCAGGTGTAAGCTCAAAAATAAACACTTTTACTATAAGCTTTGAAAACTCGTCAAGGGTATTAAAAAATTCAACTGCTTTTTCCAAATTAGGGTTATTAACATCTCTTGCCTCAGTATTACCCAATACATAAAATAAGTTTATGTCCGATAACTCTGATTCGTATATAACCTTTAATGTTTTCCTCTTGGTTAGCAAGAAATTTTTAAAACTATTTATCAGCGAAGCAGTAAGATAGGTTGTAAACTTGTATCCTCTATTCCTGAAGTTTCTTACAACATTCTCGATACGTTCTATGAAGTAAATATAAAACTCACCTGCATCATCCCTTTTCCTATCATACATTACGATAGGAAAGTTGTAAACATAAACAGAAATCTCTTTTATTATCAAGTTTAGAACTGATCTATTACCTGAATTATATTCATCTATTAATTTTTTAACCTTTTCTTCATCAATTCTATCCATTCAAAATGAAATTTACACTCTTTAACTTTAGCTTTCAAGTTAACTCATAATTTGTTCCACAATTCTACAAGTTTGCTTGCCTTCCATAACATCATGTACCCTTATTATCGAAGCACCATTAACCATTGCTATAGTGTTTATAGCGACAGTACCCGTTAACCTTTCTTCTGGTGGTATTCCATCTAGCATTAATCCTATCATTGATTTTCTAGATACTCCAATCAATATAGGTTTTTTGAGTTGCTTTAGTTCAGCTAACCTTCTAATTATCGCTATGTTGTGTTCTAATTTCTTTCCAAACCCTATTCCTGGATCAATTATTATATTGTCTGGTTTAACACCTTTCCCTTCGAAAATATCAATCTGGGTTTTTAAGAATTCTGTTATTTCTCTAACAACATCTTTATACTGAGGGTTCTCCTGCATATTCTTTGGTGTTCCTTTTATATGCATTAGTATTACAGGACATTGATACCTGGCTACTACTTTAACCATTTCTGGATCAAATGTTCCTCCTGAAATATCATTTATAATATCCGCTCCATTATCAAGCGCTTCCAATGCAACACGAGATTTATACGTATCAATTGATATCGGCAAATCGGGAAAGTTACTCCTTATTATCTTCAAAGCTGGTATAACCCTCCTAAGTTCTTCCTCAAGTGGTACAGCATCAGATCCAGGTCTAGTTGATTCTCCACCAATGTCCAATATATCCATACCTTCATCGACCATAACCTTAACTCTATCCAAAACTTTGTCTATTTCTACCCTACTTTCTGAATAAAACGAATCAGGTGTCACGTTTAATATCCCCATGCAATACTTTCTCTTAAAGAAATCAAACTCCTTTCCTCTTAAATACATCTTCATAAAACTATTTTAAATGATACTATCAACACGTTTACACATCATTCTAAGCAAGTTCTTCCAAATTTACCACTTCATCAACTCAACCCTTACACACCAAAAACTACCTCTCTTTAAAAATTCCTTTAAACATAAAGTCCTCCTACTCTAAAAATGCTTGTTATTCCAATAAAATTACATTCCTCTAGAATTTACAAAACATAAATACCACATAAGAGAATTTATCCAAATAGTTTCTGAAAAAGATAGGTGAATGAGATAGACTTAGGAAATTAGATTCTTAATATAGCCTTCTAAAAGTATCTGTTATGAATAAGTTGTAAAACCATACAACTAAAAACTATTATCTCTTGGAAAGAAAGTAACAATTAAGCAAATGGCGATCCTTAGAGGTAAGAATTTTTGATACAGCTTCTACTTTATAGTGAAACAAAAGCACTTTATCTTTTAAAATCGTGAAATATGAAAAAGTTAATAGCTATTTTAGTTTTATCGATTTTTGCAAGTTTGGCATTTCCCACCATTACAGCAGACGTTGCTATAAGGAATCTTAGAAACGCATACAATTCTATTTCCTCTTTTTCAGGTAACATTACTATAAAGATTGGTAATAAAATTTTCAATGGAAAGATAAAATACAAGGTACCAAACAAACTGAAGATAAACTTCTATCAACCATCAACTATAGATTTGGTAAGCGATGGTAGTTCTATATGGATATACATTAAAGCTAACAATACTGTAATAAAGCAACCGATATTATCAAAAAGAGGTGATCGAATCATATATGCTTCTGAAGTAATAAACCCTTATGAAAGATACAATAGAGAATACATAATAGTACTGGATAGCGTTAGCGACAAAGGATACTCATTTACACTTAGGGCAAAACCTGACGTGTTCACAACTTTTAGTAGCGCTAAGCTAGTCACCCTAAATAATGGTCTTATATCGTCAATTTCTGGAACAACAACAACCAGAGAAAATATATCTATAGAACTTAGATATGACACAGTTAATACTGAGATAGATGATAGAGAGTTTTTCTTCACACCACCAGCAGATGCTCAAGTAATAACCGATATATTCCAAGAATAAGTATGTTAGATTTTTCACCTACTGTTTGCAGAATAAAATTTAAAAATCCTATACTTCTAGCGTCTGGAACCGCTTCCTTCGGATTGGAACTTCTAAGTATTTATGACATCTCAATGCTTGGCGGTATAGTGCTAAAAACAATAACACTTGAAGAAATAAAAGGAAACGAACCACCTAGGATAATAGAGTGTAATAGTGGTATGCTAAACTCAATAGGACTTGCAAATCCCGGACTTAGAAAGTTCAAAGAAGAAATATTACCTAATGTTCTAAAATCTATCAAAACTAATATCATAGTCAGCGTTGCTGGTAAGAACGTCAGTGAATTCAGAGAAATCGTTGAAGAAGTTTCAGAACTAGAAGGAGTTAGTATCATAGAGTTAAACCTTTCATGTCCTAACATAGAAAAGGGAGGAATTACCTTCGACAGTAGTGAAGACAACGTTAAAAAAGTCGTTAAGGAAGTTAAAAAAGTTAGCAAGAAACCATTCTGGGTAAAACTTAGCCCTAATACAAATAGTATTGTTAGAAATGCTCTAGTATCAGAAAAAGAAGGAGCTGACGGTATAACCGCTATAAACACAATACTAGGTATGAAAATAGATGTTAAAACTGGAAAACCCGTTTTCAAAAATATTTTTGCTGGGTATTCTGGACCAGCAATAAAACCTATTGCTTTGAGATATGTATACGAAATTTGTCGTAAAGTTTCAATACCTGTTATCGGAGTAGGAGGTATTACATCATACGACGATGTATTAGAGTTTATGTGGGCTGGAGCAAAACTCGTGCAAATTGGTACTTATAACTTCATAGATCCTCTGTTACCCAAAAAAATCATAGACCAAATAAAAAATCAAATTGACTCAATTAGTCACTGAAATAGGCAAGTTGAGTTGAACACTTAACAATTACGATAATATACTTGTAGGATTATGAGAAAAATTATACTACTATTTTTTTTTCTGATTTCTTTAACCGCATTAGCTCAAAATATCTCTCTTATAACATATGACATCGAAGAAGAAAACATTATTGTTAAATGGAAATCTCCCTATACTAACCTAAGATTTTCAATATACCGATCAAGTTTACTTATATCTAACAACATATCTCTATCAAATAACCTAAACTATATAAGCAAGTTAGGTACCTTTTCTTATTTTGAACTATCCAACAAAAACAACTACTTACTCTACATCGACTCCTCCCCCAATATAGGCACAAACTATTATTTCGTATTAGAAAATAAGGACGGAATAGACATAGTTGAATTTTACCCAGAACAAAATTATTCACAAAGTTTTATAGTATATATACCTCTACCAAAAGTGAATATTGATCTTTATAGAGATATTAACACTGCAATTATAAAATGGGACAAAATACCTGGTATTGAAGGGTATATGGTTTACAAATTACCTGAAGGTTACAATGAAAATATAACCAAACTCAAACCAATAATTACTCTTTCATCTTATCAAAACATCATATTTGATGTTATCCCATCGGATACAAATTTCATGTATGTCGTTATACCATTCACAAAGCAAATCACAAACTACTACGTTTCTAAAAAACATAATGGCGTATTTTTAAGTATGTCAGGTAAAGTTTTGGAAAACTATATCCCTAGTAGCATTAGTATGAGTTATAAGGATGAGAATAGAGAATTTTACACAAAAACTAATATCGTTTTTAACACTAACGTTATATTCATAACTAACTTTATCCCAGTAACTAACTTACAAGAAAGTTCTAAAATCAAAGCAATACAAGAACATAAGAACAATACTAAAGAAAACGCTAAGAATCAAACTAACGATGATCAAGAGATATATTACTATGAACAAGAAGATAGGCTAAAATATATTGTTTCTAAGTATTTCAGTAAAGGTGATTATACAAAATCCAGGAAATTACTTAAGGAATTAATTAGTGAATTGGAAGAGGATGAATTAAAAGGTAGAGCTATGATATACCTAGCAAGAGTTGAATATATTCTTGGCAACAAGAACACCGCTATAAACATCTTATTTAAAGCAAAGAAACTAATACCATCAGAAGCTGACTTCTGGCTAAGCAGGTTTCTAGTAAATAGATAAAATTTACTTTTTCCTCACACTTACGTAATTTTCAGTTAAAGGTACTTCTATTCTCGCCAGAACATAGTTATTGTTTGGTCCTGATACTCTAAATAAACTAGGATCTATCCCTACACCTTTTAGAAGCATCACTATCAAAGCAATACCCAATCCTGCACCTTCGAGCTCATCCCCCTGTTCCAAGTAAAATTGAGATATATCATCATAACCCATAGCCTTTTTTAGTTTTTCTCTTATTCTTCTATCTTCAAACTTAGTAATTCTAACGTTATTTACAACTTCTATCCTAACACCATCCGGCGAATGATAAAACGCAACACTTATGTATAAATCCTTATCTATTAGCTTAGGTAAATATTTTGGTAGATTCATCTCAGATAGTTCTTCCTTAAACTTCATCATACCAACGATAAAACTCTTTTCATCCGAAATATCTACATTGTTTTCTTCAAACACTATTCTTTTTATATTTGCTTTGCTTGAATTCAAAACAAGCTCTTTCACACAAACATAAATTACATCAGATAAATCAGATCTATTGTATTTCTCAAATATTTTCGTTATTACGATATTTATTCTTCTCTCTATTTCTTCAGATATACTATAAAACTTTATAAAGAAATACTTTCCTTCATCTATCAATTTACTAACCACTTTCACAAATTCTTCATCGCTTTTAACATTTATATCAACTTTATCATACATTGTGATATCCTCCTCAGAATAATTTTCCAGATATCCAATACCTACGAAATTTTCCATTTTTCCTCCGCAATTGTAACTCTAGAAAATTCTAACTACTCAAAAGCTTACTAACTACTTTGATTATATAAATTAGTTATCAAATCTTCAACAGATTTATCAAATTCTTTTCCTCTTCTAGAGAACATAGTTTTAACCATATCAATGAACCTAGACAACGGAAACTTTTTGTAAGGTTCTTTACCACCCCAAGCAAAGTTTGGAACATACTTTCTTATTAACTCTCCTTCAAAAAACACATTTGCTCCTACCCCTATAACCGTACCAGTATTTATTAGTACTCCAATTCCTATCTTAGAGAAATCACCTATAAAACACCCTACCTTAATCAATCCTGTGTTTACAACTCTGTTCTGTCTAACAAATACTTTTACTTCGTCATATGTATTCTTAAGATCGCTATTTGTTGCCATAGCTCCTATGTTAACCCATTGCCCAACATAAGAATGCCCCAAGAAACCTTCATGGTTCTTATTAGAAAACGAATCAATTATACTCTCTTCTATTTCCCCAGATACTTTGCAAACATTTCTTATATTTGTACCTTCTCTTATTCTTGCTTGGCTAACTATGGTTTTCTTACCAATATAAGACGGCCCTGTTATAACTGTCATAGGTAATACTCTAGATTCAGAATCAATTACTACTGGCCCATCATTAGTATCAACAAACGTACCTTTTGATATCTGTGCCCTCTTAAAAACCACCAACAAATCTCTACTACCCTCTAATTCTACATTACTATTTCCAAAATCAATTATATCTCTAGGTGTATTTTCTATAATAAGATCAAAATCTTTTTTCATCAAATAGGTATTCAAGTACACCAAATCCCAAGGGTAAAAAGCAAAATTATTTAAACTAGTTAAAGTTACTTGAGATATTTTAACTTTTAGTGAATCTTGAATTTTTTGTAAATCACTTTCATAAAGTCCTTCGAAGAGAACATCAGGCATACTTATGTCAGAAGAGTTCACATGCAAAAATATCACCCTACCGTCGAAGAGAAAACACGAATTAAGTGTATGTTTAAAATCTTCATCTGGCCACAAGTAAGACGAATTTATAAATATCATTTCATTCTTCTTTGATATATCTTGGTACGAAAGCAATTTAGTCTCAGGAAAATAAAACATCATTTCTTTACGTGTTATCACTTTTACTTCCGAACCAAGTAGATAAGACAATCTTTCATACATTGTTAGAAAACCACTTTTTAGATCTTGTACTGGTCTTGTAAGAGTAAACGGACCTAAAGAAAAAACAGATTCTTTTTCTTCAAACAATACAACCATACACTACCTTTTAGAATACTTCATTTTTAAAGCTAACTTCTTACCTAATACAACCTGAGGTAAACGATCTCCAAAACTACCTGCCTCCTGAAAAAGTTTATCAAGATATTCTTGAGATGCTCCGAAATTATTTTTGATGTAGTTTATAAATGCTATCTCATATAGGCACCATAAATACGATCTTCTATCTTCATCTGTAGGGTTTTCTAATTTGTAGTATTTATATAATGCTTCTTTATATATAAACTCAGCCTCATTAACAAAACCTTCAGAGTAATACTTTATCCCAAGCCTATAAGTATCAGAAATACTTAGACTATCTAATTCTTGTCTTGTTTCCTTAATTGCTAAACCACACCCTTGCATCAATACGAAACCTACAACGATTAGAAAAAGCTTTCTCATAATAAGCTTTATTCTAATCAAAAAATTATCACCTTATCAAATTAAACTGGAGATCGTTTCAAAAATCCAACTTCCTAAATATCTTCCTTATCCTTACTAAAGCATATATATGCTCACCTATGATATTTTTTATAAACTCTAAAAAAGATAATCTCTTTGGTAGATTTCCCTAGAGTTTTCTATAAATTTATATAAAACTTATTTAGATAAGCACTTTTGTTATATCATTTCTAATCCGTAACTTTTTAAAAATTGTAGTTTCCTTTTGCGATAGACTTTAGAAATTCCTACAAATTTTAAAACTATTTCTCACACTCTAAAAGCGGAAGATATATAAACTTAATAATATAGAAAACATATCCTATTAAGACAAGTGCTCTTATAGCATTTTTGTTTTTATTCTAAAGAGTAGTAGTTTTTAAATTGTTTTTTAGAAGTTTTCCATAGGCTTAGAACATTTACTGTTCCTTACAAGTTATTTATTCAGGTTCTGTTATAAGATATTTTTTCTATAGCTTCTAAAGAGTGAGGCTGTGTCAAAATTCAATTTTTTCTAAATCTCTTCTTTCTAACCATCTCTTTAGAATGCTTATTTCACGCAAAAATTTTATCCCTTAATAGTACAAAACATCATTAGGGAAAAAGAAATAAATACATTTTTGACACAAACCTCCCTAAAAAATGGTAACCTCTTAGAACGATAATCATCTAAGATGATGGGGAATGAAATATATACTATTAAGACAGCTATCTTATTGTACTACTTCTATATTACGTAACTTCTTAGATATATTTTTAAACTCAAATAAGGGTGTAATATTTTTGAATCATTCTTTTCTTCTAAGTTAAGAGAATACTAATAAATTACACTTTTTTCACTTTAGTTACCTTAAATTACTGAACTATACCATCAAGAGAAATAAAACTTTATTCTATCTAAAAAACTAAAGATATAAATGTAACATTATCACTAGAAATTAAACACCTAAAAAGGTAAGACTGTTTACTAGTTAAAGAATTAGAATGCACGATGATAAGGGGTTTTGTGAGATGAATTAGCTTCAAAACACAGGTAGGGTAGTATTTGAATTAGGTTTTATTACACATTCTTTTTCTATAGTTGAAACTGGTTACACTTTGCTTCCATACTAAAGATTGTATGATCAGATTAATTACCTTTACAATAATACTCAATATACTTTTTTTAGGTAACATTAGTGCATTTATCCTAAGCTACAAACTTTCAACGAATAATATATATAGGCTAAAAGTATATACTAAACAAGATATTTACATTGACGGAACTTTTTACAGAACTGTAGAAGGAATGTCAAAAATAACATTACAACCTTATGAATACAAAAAAATTGATAACCAAGATTATGTGATCTTTAAGTATCTTTTTTACTACATGAACAGAAAACAAAAAGATGTTGAATACAAACTATCTAAGGTTGATGAAGTTGACGTAATGGTTGACATTATGGGTAATATGAGAGTTTTTCAAGAATCTTACATTCCACCAAGAAGGAGTATACCTTCATTTAACAAATCTCCAGTAGCTAAAGGTAGTAAGTGGCAAGCTGTAGGAGAAGATATATTTACCGAAAAAGATGAAATAGTCAAAGTAAAAAGTGTTGTAAACTATTACGTTGATGATATAATCATGAAAGAAGGTAAAAATTTTGTTGTATTCAATGCAGATTATAACTTCTTTTTCAATAATCCCAACGGTAAATACATAAGAGATATAAAACTCTCATCTTCCACCAAGTACAACTGGGATGTAGTCGAAGGAATTTTTTCAGAATACAGGGAAATCTTCGACATAACCAAAACTTACTTACCAAATTATACATATAGTTCTACAAGACATCAAGGTAGTTCTATAGGTGTCATGGAAATCATACCTATAGACATTGCCAAGCAGTACGTACTTGCCAGAGAAATAGAAAAAATTAGTTCCGAAGTTTCCGTATCACCCCCTGAAAACAATGAGGTAAAAATCAATATGTCAGATATACTTTTTGACTTAGGTAGCTCAACAATAAAACCTAGTTACAAGAAAATGCTTGAAAGTTTAGCTAACATACTCAAAAAGTATAACGAGATAGACATTCTAGTTGAAGGACACACAGACGATATAGGTAGCAGAGAGTTCAACCTAACTCTCTCTGAAAATAGAGCGAAATCCGTTGCAAACGTTCTTATCCAAAGTGGAATAAAACCCGACAAAATTTCGTACTGTGGATACGGTCCTGACAAACCAATTGTACCGAATACTTCAGATGAAAACAGAGCCAAAAACAGAAGAGTAGAAATAAAGCTTATTTGGGGTAAGTAGGAGCTTATAAAATCTTTGTTATCGATGAGGGGGTTTTTATGTTCACTAAAAAACTAGCTAAACAGAACGATAAGTTAAATTTAGTCTTAATATCTGATCATATAAATCATTTTTTTAACAACTTCGAAGATATGTTTAGCTTTGAAAGAGAGTTCTTATGTAACTTTTCTCACTCTCTCTACAGACTAGGACATAATGTCTATGTTATTCTACCATTCCACAAATCAATAGAAACAAGTGAAGAATTTAAAAAACTAGAGTTCCGAAAATCCGAAGAAATTGTTATTTTTGACAAAAACGAAGGAAGCGAAAAAAAAGTAGATGTTATGCTTTACAATTGCAATGGAATTAAACTACTACTTATAAAATCGCCTTCCATATCTAATAGAGAGGGGTTCTTAAAAGACCCAGCTAACGATATGTTTTATCCAGATAATCTTTCAAGATTCGTACTATTTGCAAAAGCTTCTTTGGAATCTCTAAAAATCATACCTTTCAAACCAGATGTTATACATATAATCGGCAAATGGGTTAGTATAAACGCAATATACTTAAAAACACTCTACAAGTATGATAACTTTTTTAGAAAATCAAAAGTAGTTTTTACTATTCCTTCCTTACATGATATACCACTATTCGTTGTTGACCAATACCCCATACTCGGTTTAGATTGGAGTTTTTATAGATATGAATTTTTGGAGTTCTACGGTAAGGTAAACACAATAAAAGGTGCTATAATCTTTAGCGACATAACGACTTTTTGTAGTAACTCATTCATCGAAGAGGCAAAAAACCCCGAAGTCGGCAGAGGATTTGAAGGAATAATCTCTCAAGCCATCTCAGAAAAGAAAATCAAAGCTATCATACCCGGTGTTAGCAAAAACATCCTACCTAGCAATGACAAGTATCTATCTAAAATTGGACTTAATTACTCCGTAAGCAATCTCACAATCAAGAAAAAAGTTAAATCCTTGCTATGTAAAAAACACAAAATTAATGATAGTGAAATTGTTTTCTTATTTATAGGTGAATTTTGCGAGATCAATGGTATCTCTCTGGTATACGAAGTATTTAGCGATATATTATCAAAAGTCAAAGCTTCTCTCATAATAATAGGAAAAGGTAGGGATTTCAGAGAATTTGCAATTGAAGAACTACATAGTGCTAACAAAGATAAAGTGGTTTGGATAAAAGATTTAAACCAGGAAGAAATATCATTATACTTAGCAGGGTCAGATGTATTGCTTTTCCCATCTATGCTAGAAACAGGTAATACATTACCAATGGCATCCATGGTTTACGGAACATTGCCATTAGTAAGAGACGTTGGTATATCAAACGATATAGTTAGAGATAAGATCAATGGTTTCAAATTTTACGAATATTCACCTGACAGCCTCAAGACAAAAGTACTCGAAGTTATCGATATATACTACAAAAATCCAAAAAGATGGGAAAAAATTATTCAAACATCGATGAAATCAGATTTCTCTTGGGATAACGTTGCTAAAAACTATGTTGAAAAGGTTTATTGTGGAACTGAAAAATAATAAAGCATTCTCATTAGTAGAAGTAATGGTTGCTATCATCATATCTTCAATTATCATTTTCTCAGTCGTTGAAACATATAGATATGTACTAAAAATCACTTCAAAAACAAGGTCTATAGAGAAAACAATTCAAACCGTTAAAAAGATATATAACCAAGTAAGCCTAGGTAAAATACCATTTACGAATGAAAATAAACTACACACTAATATAAACGGTGTTGATATAACACTGATTTTAACGAACAAGATTTCCCAAAATCCTTTTATTTCTGATGTTTTAATATTAGCTACTAACGAAAAATTCACTTTTAGCGTTTTAACATCTTTTATGATACCTCAATAATAAACCAAGGATATATTACCTAACTTTACATCGAAAGTTAAATCCCCAGTAAGTTAAAGCCTCATATCACATAAGAGAATAGAAATATTACATAATCTAAAAATCAAAGAGATATTAAACTACCGAGAAAGTGCGTTAGAAAATTTTCTTTCTGGAAATAATCATACCATTGAAATGCTTTCAATTAGATTCCGCAAAAATTACAATGATATTGGATAATAAACTTTCGACAGTACATCTTGCTATATAGACTTCTCTAAATACTTAGTTTTTAATGATAACACACAGTTTTATATCCTTAATTTTGCATGAAGGAAAGACTTACTTAATTGTACTGAAAATAGGTATTGGCTATTAAGAAAGAAAGTATAAATAAACTTTAATACATCCTTCCCTACCAGGCGTAATCTATTAACATCTTCCTCATTCTTACAAATTAATTCATATGACATTAGAAACCTATTCTCGCATTAATCTTTGCTTATTCATAGACGGTATACCTAAAAATTCAATTTTTCAAATTTTTTTCCTAAATCTTTCATTAAAAATTATTAAGTTAAATGTTCTCATTATAGTATTTCTTTACCATAACTTCCCTAATAATATTATCCTCTTAGGACAATAAACCTTTTCAAGAAAATATCTA
>JBKBIJ010000005.1:0-22745 GCA_046299455.1 Brevinematia bacterium
CTCAAAGATGAACTCTCTACGATTGGTGGGTACATGAGACCTGGAATAGTTCATCGTTTGGATAGAGAAACTTCTGGTGTTATGGTTATAGCTTTGAATGATAAAGCGCACTATAAACTGTCTTATCTTTTCAAAAGTAGAAAGGTATACAAAGAATATTGGGCTATTGTTCATGGTTTTGTTAGAGAAGATAACTTTATCGTTGATAAACCGATAGCTAGAAATCCTCGTAACCGGTTGAAAATGATGGTAATAGATAGTGGTAAGACTTCGAAAACCGAGTTTGAAGTTATATCTAGGGTTGATAAATTTTCTTTGGTAATAGCGAGACCTTTGACTGGTAGAACGCACCAAATAAGGGTACACCTAAAAAGTGTTGGACATCCAATTGTTGGTGATTTGCTTTATTCATCGAATCCAAAGAGGTATATATCTATGTTTGGTTTGCCCGAAGGGTTTATACCTTTAGTTTCTAAGAAGATATCGTTTCTTCATCCAATTAAGAATGAAGTTATGTCGTTTGAAGTTGATTTACCTGAACCTTTCATAAGGCTTGCTGGTGATTTAGGTTTTGCTTTTACTTCTAAGGTGGAGGTATGATCATTGTTAGTTATGTCTGATGAACAAATTCCTTTGTTTTTGATTCTTTCTTTTTTGCTGTTTCGAATAATTGTAGAGTTTTAGATGTCTTGAAATCTTTTTGGAAAGTTTTTATATTTTTTTTATGTCAAATGAAGTTATAATAAAAACTCCTTTAGAGATTTCTAGAATAAGAAAGGCTTCGAAAGTAGTTGCACAAGTTTTGGATTATCTGGGTAAGTTTATAAAACCAGGTGTTTCTACTATTGAGCTTGATAAGATTGCTGAGGATTTTATACTATCGAAAGGTTATAAGCCTGCTTTTAAAGGATATACTGTTTCTGATGGTAGTAATACGATTAGATATAATTATTCTATATGTGCTTCAGTTAATGAAGTTGTCATACATGGGGTTCCATCTAGTGATGTTATACTAAAAGAAGGGGATATAATATCTATAGATGTTGGTGTGGTTTTTGATGGGTATTATGGTGATGCTGCTAGGACTTACCTTGTTGGTAATGTATCTCCTTTGAAGAAGAAGTTATCTGAGGTTACTAGAGAAGCATTGTATCAAGCTATAAATATTTCTAGGGAAGGAGTTAGGGTTGGTGATTTGTCAAGGGTTATATACGAGTATGTTAAGGCTAATGGTTTTGACGTGATAAGAGGTTATACAGGTCATGGTGTTGGTAAATTCTTACATGAAGCACCTCCCATACCAAACTACCCTTCTGGTAATGGTCCAAAATTAAGGAAAGGTATGACTATTGCCATAGAACCTATGGTTGTTTCTGGAAGTTTTAAGGTTAGGGTGCTTGATGATGGATGGTCGGTTTCTGCAATTGACGGTAAACCTTCAGCTCACTGGGAACATACCTTGTTAATAACAGATTCAGAACCTGAAATATTGTCTGTAGATTGATTTGTGTAAAGAAAACTGCTTGATCTCCGAAAATACATTTATGGATTACGTTAAGCTTTATAAAGAAACTCAAATAGAGACAGCTAGCCCTGTGAAACTTATTGTGATTTTGTATGAGATTATAATATCTTCTATAAAGGAAGCTATTGTTCATCTTGAAACCAAAAAGTATGATCTCTTGAACAAAGAACTTTCTAGAGCTCAAGATGGTATAATTGAGCTTATTGCTTCTTTGGATTTTGATAAAGGTGGTGATATTGCTAAGAATTTGTATTCTATATATCTATACTGTAGTAAAAGATTATTTGAAGGTAATATTGAGAAAAATAAATCAATGTTTGTTGAGGTTATTAACATAATGACAAAACTCAAGGAAGCCTGGGATCAAATAGCTAATATGAACACAAATACTAATCAAAATACTCAAGAAAATTACAAGCCCAGAAGTGTTGATGTAAAAGGTTAGTAAACTTTTAGAACTTTAAATCCATTTCCAATGAATATTCCGTTTTTTATTGCCTTTGAAACAAAAATTTTTGATTTTTGTATAGCTTTTATTATATTTTCTCCTCTTGTGAGGAAAGCGGTTATACTTGCAGAAAAACAACATCCTGTGCCGTGGATATCACCCTTGTAGTATTTTTTAGATTTTATTTCAAAGAATTCTTTGCCATCGAAGATAATATCTATTGCATAGTCACCGTTAAGATGCCCTCCTTTTACTACTACGTATTTTGGGCCCATTTTATGTATTTCTATTGCGGATCTTTTCATGTCTTCTATTGTTTCTATTTTTATTCCTGTTAATAATTCTGATTCGGGTATGTTTGGTGTTAAAACTAGTGCCAAAGGAAATATTTTTGAAATCAAAGATTGTACTGCTTCATCTTTTAAAAGCTTATCTCCACCTTTTGCTCTCATAACAGGATCTACTATTAAGCCTCTTAATTGTCCTTTGCTTATTATGGTTTTTATGTATTTGCTAACTACTTCAATTATTTCGGAGTTTGATAGCATACCTGTTTTAGCAAACCATATATTTAAATCTGAAAAAACAGAGTTTAGTTGTTTTTCTACAAATTCTACTGGTACATCATGTATACCTTGTACCCCTAGAGTATTTTGAGCAGTTAACGATGTTATCACGCTTGCACCGAATACACCAATCTTATTGAAAGTTTTTAAGTCTATCTGTATTCCAGCTCCACCACCACTATCTGATCCAGCTATTGTTAATGCTACCTTCTCCATGACTTAAACTCCAACCTAGAAAGTTTGGTAATATTTAGAAAATTTAATAATATTTAACTAATGTGTCAAACAATCCTGAAAGTGTTTCAAAAAATTATTTTTTTCTACCTAAATGTATTTTTTGATTTGGAATGGATAGGATTAAGGTTGATATTTTTTGAAACCTCATGATGGATAGTAACTCATTTTGATTGAATTTTAACGTTTTAAAGATTAGTAAAATGTTTTTTCTCCTAAGATAATCAAGGTTTTTATTCATTGATTATCTACTGAGTTTATCTAGAGGGGAAATGCGAACATATTTTTGGCACGTCATCATTTGATGCTTGTCTTTAGATGTTGATTCTATGTAAGATTTTTAGTATCTCATATGAAGGAATACTAAACGAAGTAGTTATAAATGTACTTTTAACAAAAACCCATTAAGGCAAAAGAAAATTGTGAATAAACTCGGGGGTGATATTTTTAAGAACATCGTCAGGTATATCTTAATCGTACTCAAAGAAAAAGCATAGAAAATATTTGATATAACTTATCATTGATAAGCTTTACCGTAGTATTTTTTGTTCCATAACTCCTAGATAATGATAGTTTTTTGAATTAATTATCTTAGGAATTTTCTATAAATTTGTAATACCTACTACTTACAAATTGTCCATACAGATGCTGTTAATGGTATTTCTGTTATATATTAAATGAAGGTAGTTTTTGGGAGTAATGAAACTAATAGGAGTTTTATGATTCAGTTTATCACATCTACGTAAAAATTTTTCGTGTTAAGCATTCAACAGTCTATAGCCCTAAAAGATTTTATAGGATTATATAGATTGCAATTCAAGTAAGTGTTTTTTGATTCTTAAGGGTTGTTGAACTTCTTAGTAGTATTTTTTTCACCTTTAAACAGAAAGGTATTTTCGAAACATTTTCGAATGTTATCGTGGTAAAAAAAGTTCAAAAATTCCTAAAATTAGCTTTTGGAGAAAAGTATAAGTATAGTCTAGATTTTTGAAAAACTCTCTGTGAAATTTTTCGTAGATGTTGGTTCTTTGTTTATAATATTAGGTATTAAAGGAGTTTACTATGGATGTAGAGAAAGTTAGGAAGTTTGTTGAACTTATAGGATTTTATAATAGGGAACCTTCTAAGAGGGTATTTAGAGTTGATAGAGATTGTTATGTAGTATTTACTGGTTTTTCTGCTATCGATGTTAAACCTTTTGTTAGAATTGGTTATTCCAATTATATTGATAAGATTAAAAAGTATATAAGTAACGTTGTGATTGCTGGAGGTTATCTATCTTCGATAAAACAGGAATTATTGCAGATAAAGAACGATGAGTTTGAAACGAATTTTATAGTTCCAAGTAGCATATATAACGTCATACTAAAATTACTGCCTAGTGATTTACATCATAAGGTAAATGTGAATGTTATAGATAAATCTGAAGAAAGTAAGGAGTTTAGCAAAGTTATAAAGGAAATAACAGAAAAGTACAAGAGTTATGTTCTTCTTTATGATGATGGAAATTTTGCTATTACTTTTAGTGGTAAAAAGATATTTGACTTGTTTTCGGTGATGAAGAACGATCTTGTTAGTTCAAAGGTATTGAGTCTTTTGTCTTCTAAACTTTATGATGTATTGCCTAGAGATGCAATAATTAAAGTTGGTGGTAATTATGTTATAAGATCTAGTAATGGTGAAATATTGATAGCTACTGATGAGTTTGATGAAAAAGTTTTTCTAAAAAAACCAATACCCATAACCACAGTTAAAACTGTTATAGGTAATGAGATTGTATCACTTATAGATACTATAAGGCTTATACATGATAGAAGTAGATTGAGAGTGTTTACTGTTAAGAGTGCTTATGACGATTTTAAGCAGTTTACTTTAGGTATAAATTTTGTTGAAGTTAGTGATAAGATAAATGTTATTAGTAACCTTAACATAACTTCCTCGGAAGGTAGGTATTATATTCCTTTGGTTGACGAAGATGGGAGAGAAAGAAATTTAGTTTTTTCTAGAGAAGGTTTTATGAAAAACAGGATAGAGTTAGATGAGGGTGAATATGTTTTGATTAGAGGTTTTTCTAAGTCTAAGTTAAATTACTTTTCTACGGGCTTATTGATTGATGATCCTGCGGAGTCCGATTTAGGTAAGGAGTTTGACAATATAAGAACATTCATAAAACAAGTGTTTGATAAGAGAATTGTACTCTCGGATATTAAAAAAGAGTTTGAATTAGATAATTCTAGGATAATAAATGATAGGAAAAGGTTAGAAGAACTATTGATGGTGTATGATGAGGTTTCAAATCTACCTTATTCTGAAAAACTTAATTTGTTGGTTAAAAGTGAGAAACTTGAAGGTAGTGATAAGGAAAAAGAAATAAAGGAATTTATCAAGAGTATAGAAGAAAAGGGGGTTTTTAAGCTTCAAGAACATGCATTTAGTAAAGAGGTTAGTAAAAAGGATCGTAGGTTCTCATTTAAGATAAACTGGAAATATGTTTTTGTTAGTTTTATAGTTCTGTTTCTACTGATTTTAGGTGGAGTGTTTATAACTTTTAGAGATAGTATATATGATCTCATTAATCCACCAACTATTGAGGAAGAAAAAATTAGTAGTATAATGTCGAAGTTAGATAATACCTATGAACCTGAGTTAACTAAAATTCAGAATGAATTAGGCATAACTATTACGGATTACGATATATGGGTTTACGTTAATAAAGTTGCAGTAATAAATGGATATAAACCTCTTACATATAAAAAACCGAAGAAATGGGAAGATCCGGATTGGGTTTATCCAGGGAATAAGTTAAAGATGTTAGATGATAGTATTGTAGTTGTTAGAAAGAATGATAATATGTGGAATATAAGTAAAAGGAAGATTATAGAGGATTACATAAAAAAGAACTTTAATGTAACTGTTAAGTCAAGATCTGGTACCAATGTGTATAAAGTAAGAAAAAGGTGATTATTTTTTGTAAGGTTTTTGAGATGTATCTTTGTCAAATGTTTTTATCCAGTTAGATGTTTTATAGATTCTTGTTTTGTTGTCTTCTATTGTTAGAAATAGAGATTTTATGCCCATCTTTTCAGAAAATTTTATTCCTGCGTCTTTTCCCATAACAAGAAGTGCTCTCGATAAAATTATTGCCTCTATAGGGTCTTTATGTACAACTGTTACCAAAATTGTTTTGTTATCTGCAGGATAACCTGTTTTTGGGTCTATAATAGGATGATATACTTTAAATCCATCTATAAATGCGTTTTCGTATATACTTGCGGTGTAGACTGCTTCATCAGATACTTCTATATTTAATATTTCTTCTTTTTCGATGTTGTTGTATGATTTGTTTATTGCTACGTTCCATTTTTTATTGTTTTTCTTACCTAAACATAGTGAAAAGTTATTTCCTATCGATATTATGGCGTTTTCTACTTTTTCTTTAATTAGTAGTCTTCTTATTTTTTCTGCGGATAGTCCAACTGCAAAAGGCTTTAAGTAAAACTTTGTTTTTTTATTCTTTAATATTATTGTATCTTCGTATATTACTAGATTTTTCACTGATGATATTTTTAAAGCGTTTGATATTTCTTTAGGAGATGGAATGTAAAATCTACCTTCATCGAATCCCCATAAATCTATTAGATATCCTATTGTTGGACTTACTGCCTTTGTTAAGGAGTGGTAGTAAAGTATTTTACCTAACATCATGTTGAGGTCTTTACTTATTTTTGTGGGTTTTTTATAGGCGTTTTCTGTTATGTTCTTTATGTAGCTTTCTTCATTGTATTCGTAGTTGTTAAGTTCGTTTGTTATAATTTCAAATATTTTATCTGAAATATTTTTTACTTCTTTTGGGTCTCCTGACGATATCTTTATGACTATAGGTATATTTTTGTATATGTATACCTCTGAGGTTATTTGAGCGTTTGATTGAAGGTATAACGTTAGTATTGCTGCTACAAGTATGAGCTTTTTTATCATCTAAATAATTATCATTTTTATAGTGCTCTTTTTTCTAGTTTATTTTCTTTTTGGTAAAAAAGTCATGAATAATTCTTTTGTATCCATTGATAAGAAATCTATAATTCTTTTTGATATTTGGTCTTGATATTCTTTAGTTATTGAAGGATTTTTTTCGTATTCGTCTATTATTTCTCCTACTTTCCTATATGCATCTCTGAATGGTAGATTAAATTCCTTCATTATTTCGAATGCTATATCTACCGAGAATATTTTCTTGCTTGACTTTGAAAATACTTCGTTTTCATTTATATCTATGTAATCTATTACTATTTCAAATATTTCTAGGATTTTTTGTATTTCTGTTATTGCTTCGATTAGAATTTCTTTTGTTTCTTGTAGATCTTTGTTGTATCCACTTGTTAGTGAAAAAGTTATGCTCATTGCTGAAACTAAGTAACCTAGAAACTTTTTAAATTTTGCTCTTATTAATTCGAAAACATCTGGATTTTTTTTATGAGGCATTATACTACTGCCAGTTGTTATACTCTCATCAATTTCAACTAGTCCAAACTCATCCGATGAGAATATTATTATATCATTTGAAAATCTAGCTAGGTCTCCTGCTATTGTTGTTAGTACAAATATTAATATAGATTCGTACTTACCTCTGGTGTTCTGACAGTATATAGGGTTTTTGATATATTCCGAAAATCCAAGTATTTTGGTTGTAAATTCTCTATCTATCTTTATTGGTGTACCATATCCTGCAGAACTACCCAAAGGATTTCTGTTAATAAACTCATAAGTTGTCCTGAGTAATTTCCTGTCATCTTCTAGTGCTTCTATTAATGAGTCTATCCATGTATCTACTGTGGTTGGCATTGCCTGCCTAAGATGAGTATATCCTATAAATGGTTTATCCTTGAATTTATTTGAAATTTTTATAAGTTTTTTGAGTATTCTATCGAGTTGTTCTGTGATTTCTGATATTTTTTCTTTTTCGTACAATCTAATTGCAGTTAGGACTTGGTCGTTTCTACTTCTAGCTGTATGTATCTTTTTACCAATGTCGCCTAATACTGATGTAAGGTAGTTTTCTATGTAAGTATGAATATCTTCATCTTCTTTGGTTAAATTAGGTGGTTGTTTTTCAAACTTTCTGTAAAGGTCTTCGAGTTCAAGTACTATTTTCCTCTCTTCTTCGTCGGTTAGAATCCCGATTTTTTTGAGCATTTTTACATGAGCTATTGTTCCTTTAACATCATAACGAGCTAATTCTCGATCATATATGTAGTCTTTGCCAATTTCGAATTCCTCAACTTCATTAAGTATTTTCGTTTTTTTCTTTTCCCATAGTTTCATGAAGATAAGTATGAATGATTATTACTTTGTCTTATAAGTTTGGTGAAATTTTCGGCTAATTAAGCTTTTACAGTCTATTTAAGTGTTTTTAAGAATCAACCAATCAATGAATACGAAACTTCTGTTTGTGTACCACTTAATTCTATAATACTCAAGAGAATCAGATGCTTAGATTACATAATATTTAATTTAGTAAACTTGTGATAGGTTGTTATCTTCTACATTTTCAGTCATTCAGACTATACCTAAATATCTCCTCCACTTCCTCTTACCAAACTTCCTAAACTTCCCTATAACCCTCAAATTCTCATCTCTCATCTGTTTTTAAACTTCTACTCTTCACTTAAATGTGTTAAAAAATGTTTCTAAAAATTTAGATAATCTCTTAATTAGATCTCTACCCCTCAAGGAAACTTCATGTCTTAAACTATGTTCCCCAAATTAACAAATGTAACTCTCCCAAAGATTAGCTAAAGTTAAAGAAGATACTTAGGAATATCACTTAAAAGATACTACTTGCTCTTAGAAATTATTTCAAAAAAATATCATAATAAGAGCACCTATACTAATAGGATATATTTTACTTTGTATGTATATAATTATCTTTGATCTTACTATGACATATTAAACCATTCTTACTTGGTGGTATGACTACCTTGGCATAAGGACTATGTCCCCTTGTACTATCATAAACTTCCCTTGTACCATAATCCACATCTCAAATTACAAGTGCTACATCCTTTCCCACTTGCTTTAACAAGTTTTTAACCACATTGCTATCATGAACCTTTTCATCAGTTATCTCTACAGCCTGTATCTGTCCTGTATGGGTACCTACTCCTAAGTGCACTTTTATCCATTCGGTTCTCTTCTCCTTACCATGCTTGAAGGTTTTCCACTCTCCACCCCCATATACCCTTATCCCAGTGCTCTCTATAACAAGGTGTATGTTTTTTGAACTGGTCTTCGGTAGCTGTATATTTAGCTTTCTACCCCTTAGAGATATGGTGGTATGATCTTGGATTGAAAGGTTTAATTTTAGGATGTCAAAAAGGGATTTTAGAAGGTCTTCTGTAGTTCTGTTATTTGACTATGAGTGTAGTTTTTGTGGCTACGTTGCTCTATTTTTCTAGTCTTTCTTTTTTTGGTTTATTGGATAACCATAAAAAAAGATGGCTTTTTTGGATATCCACAGGGGTATGGGGTTTTTTTGGACTAATGCTTTGTTTGTATTTAGGCCAGTTTCTTTTGTGGTGTTCTTTCATAGGATTAATTATGCACCAAAGCATAGAGAAGTAGATATTTTTGAAACATACGCTTGAGATACTCATAAAAAGGGATATTATTTAAGAATTCTATTTTAGTTGTAGCCATCTTATGATAAGTATCTTACATAGTATTTGTTGTAACAATAAAGTCTGAATTCAAAGAATCTTTTATGGTCTTGAGAATGTAAATGTTATATAAATCTTTGTGGTGAAGAGTTTGCCTTGATGGTAATTATCTTTTGTAAGTATAAAGATTACCATATGTGAAAACATAGCCATTTAGTAAGGCCTCTGTATATTAGAGGAGTTCAGTAGACTATCCAAGCATGAGTTAAGGTATTTAGTATAGCGTTATACAAAGGTTATCTAAAGAGAGATTGTGAGTGTTTTTATCTATCTTGTAAGGAAGTACACCTTTTTATACTTGTCTTTGCAATTGTATTTATAGATTTTTGGTACTGTCTCAGATTTTGTTGAAAGTTATGTTAGATATGTATAGAATAATAAAAAGCATATTATGATTGCGGGAATAGCTCAGGTGGTAGAGCATCGGCTTCCCAAGCCGAGGGTCGCGGGTTCGAGTCCCGTTTCCCGCTAAGGAGGTATTTATGCCTAGAGTTATAACAGAAGCTTGTATAGGTGTAAAAGATGCTGCTTGTACTCAAGTTTGTCCCGTTGATTGTATTCACCCTAGACCTGATGAAAGTGAATATGCAAATGTGGATCAGCTCTTTATAAATCCTGATGATTGTATAGATTGTGGTGCTTGTGAGCCAGTGTGCCCTGTTGGTGCTATTTTCCCACTCGAAGATGTCCCAGAAAACTTAAAATCGTACATTGAAAAAAATGCAAATTACTACAAAAAGTAAAATATAATAGAGAGGATTATTATATTCTAATTTCCAATTTCCTTAGAGTATATGATCCTCTCTTGTATTTTTTAGCAATACATCTTATGCTTATTCACACTTAGGTTTAGCTTATAATAAGATTTACGATAATGTTCTTGAAATTACTCATACTTATTTCGTTTATTGGTTTCTGTACGTACCTGGTAAAAGTTCTATAATAGAGTTTTTTGAAAAACCTAGAAATTCCTATCTAGAAAGTTAATCAAGTGTTCTTAGAAGTTAGTAAATATATCTTCATTTAATTGTTGATTATGCTTTTTCTTAAGTTTTATACACCAAGTTATGAAAGAGTTTTAAATATGTTTTTGTACACTATTGTAATAATTTAAGGTAATTAAATAAGATAAGCTACTTACATTATAATGTATTCATTAGGTAAGAATCGATATGGAAATTATTGAAATTTCAAAAATCATAGCTAAAGAAAATAAAACAATACAATATATTTAAGAAAAAGGACTATTAAAGAAATTTGACAGCTGCCTCTGATATGGTGTGGTAAGAACACAGGAAAAGTGAGACAACGAAACATAAAATGCTATCAATGTAGGAAGTAATGAGGAATACGAAAAGGGAGCATATTAGAAGGAATAAAGTTGCCTTTGTGGAAGATATGATCGAAATTAAGTTATTTGAGTTAGAGGTAATAGCATTGCAAGTATCAAAGTAATTGAATGTTGATTATGCTACAGTTATGAAGATATATAATATATTGAGGAAGACGATATATCACGAAGTTTAGGGGAAGAGTCAAGATTTGTATGGAGAAATTGAGATATTGAAATTTATTTTGGGTTAGAAGGAAGGATAATAAGGGTTGTTGAGCAGGTAGCAAGATTCTGGTGTTTGGTATATTAGAGTGCGAAGGTAAAGTGAGGATAAAAATTGTATCGGATGTAACAGCAGAGATATTGTTGAGGTTAGCAATAAAGAAAGTGAAACGAGGTAGTATAATTGGTGATTAGATATTTTCTTGAAAAGGTTTATTGTCCTAAGAGGATAATATTATTAAGGAAGTTATGGTAAATAAATACTATAATGAGAACATTTAATTAATAAGTTGTAATAAAAAACTTGGTAAGAAAAAACTTGAAAAGTTGAGTTTTTAGTACGGTATTATGCTAATTTGATATTTAATTTCGTGTTATATTATAACATAGACTTAAAGGGAGGATTTATGAGATCATATGAAGAAATTCTTGAAAATAATAGAAAATGGGTGAATGAAAAGATTTCAGAGGATCCTTACTATTTTGAAAGATTATCAAAAGGTCAGTCTCCTGGGTATCTTTTCATAGGATGTTCCGATAGCAGAATTCCTCTCAGTACTTTTACCAAAACTGAACCCGGGGAAATCTTTGTTCATAGAAATATTGCTAATCTCGTCAAAATAAATGATACAAACTTTCTCGCAGTTCTTGAATATTCTTTAGATGTTCTCAAGGTTAATCATATAATTGTTTGTGGTCATTATGATTGTGGAGGGGTGAAAGCTGTTTTTTATAACCGAGCTAGAGGATATGTGAGACGTTGGCTTAGACCACTTTACCGTGTATATCGAAAATACCTGCCGGTGATTAGTAATCTTCCAACCGAAAGAGAACAGTATGACCGATTAGCTGAATTGAGTGTTATTGAAAGTGTTAATCTTCTTTCCAGATATCCAATGGTAAAGAAAGCTATTCAAGATGGTAAAATAAAAATTCATGGTTGGGTTATAGATATATATAGTGGTTACATAAAAGATCTTAAAGTTTTTGATTGAAAATTTACAAGATTGGAAAAATAGGTAAGCTAAGAGTTAAAATTTAATGAAGAGATTTGTTTATGATCATTGATAAAATAAACGAGGATTATAAGAATGCTATAAAGAACAAAGATGAGGTTAAGAGAGAGACACTAAATATGCTTAAATCTGCTATAAAGTATAGAGAGATAGAATTAAGAGCTGGTGGTAAAGAACTAACAGAGGATGAAATAATTTCTGTTATTCAGAAGGAAATAAAAAAGAGGAAAGAAGCTATAGAGCTATACGAGAAAGGAGGAAGAGAAGATCTTGCTCAAAAAGAGAAAAGAGAATTGGAGATATTGATTGCTTATTTACCTAAGCAATTATCAGAGGATGAAATTAGAGATATAGTTAAGGATGTAATTTATTCTATAGGAGCTTCTTCACCTTCCGATGTAGGGAAAGTTATGAAGGAGATTATGCCAAAGGTAAAAGGTAAAGTAGATGCTGGGTTGGTTAGGCAGATTGTTGAAGAGATGTTAAAGTAATATGAAGGTAGTTATTTCTGAAAAAACTTTGCCTGGTGATTTAGATACACCAGTTTCTGTATATCTTAAGATAAAAGATTTATCGGTGTATTCTTTTCTTCTTGAAAGCGTTATAGGTAATGAAATTATTGGAAGATATTCATTTATAGGTACTAAGCCTTTTATAGTTTTGAAGGCATCTAAGAGTTCTGATACTGGTAGTAGAGTTTTGGCTAACTACACTATAGAAGGTATTGAAACGATTTCAGATACTACAGATGATCCCTTTAAAGTTGTGCAAGACATTTCTAAAGTTGAGATTACAAAGATGAGTGGGGATTTTAGTGATTTACCTTTTTATGGAGGAAGTGTTGGATATCTTTCTTACGATTCTATAAGATATGTTGAGAGGATACCTGATAGTAACCCTGATCCTTTTGGTTTTCCAGATTTTTACTTTATTGTTCCTTCTATTTTGATATGTTTTGATAATATATCGAAGTTTATAAAAGTTATATCGATAGAACCTATAGTTTCGTATGAAAGTGAAGCTATTAACTTAAGTAATAGAAAGTTAGAGGAATTCATTGATCTTATAAGATCCCCCTTAAGTGTTCAAGAATCTACTAAAGATAGTTCCGATATTAGGTTAAGATCTAATTTTGATAAGGATGATTTTGTCAAGATTGTTGAAAAATCTAAAAGGTATATAGAGAATGGAGATATATTTCAGGTTGTTTTATCTCAGAGACTAAGTTTTGAATTGGATGTTGATCCTTTTGATGTTTATAGAAAGATTAGAATGATAAATCCTTCTCCTTATATGTACTTTTTGAGTTTTGATGATATAGTTATTGCTGGATCTTCTCCTGAAATGCTTGTTAAATTATACAATGGAATTGTTGAAACAAGACCTATTGCTGGTACTAGACCTAGGGGTAGAACCCCTGAAGAAGATAAGAAGCTTGAAATGGAGTTACTATCTGATCAAAAAGAATTAGCAGAGCATGTGATGCTTGTTGATCTTGGCAGAAATGATATAGGTAAAGTTTCAGAGTATGGTAGTGTTAGTGTTGACGATTACATGGTTATAGAAAAATATTCACATGTTATGCATATAGTTTCAAGTGTTAAAGGGAAGGTTAGAAAGGATATTGAGCCAATTGATGTTATGAAGGCAGTATTTCCGGCAGGAACTGTTTCTGGAGCTCCTAAAATTAGAGCTATGGAGATAATTGATGAATTGGAAAACGTTAGGAGAGGACCTTATGCTGGAGCGGTGATGTATTTGGGATTCAATGGTAATATGGATTCAGCTATTACTCTTAGAACTATGATTTCCAAGGGTAGAAACGCTTTTGTTCAAGCTGGGGCTGGAATTGTTTATGATTCAATACCTGAAAGAGAGTACTTTGAGACAATAAATAAGTCAAAGGCAATTGTTAAAGCAGTTCAGATGGCAAAAGGAGGAATATAAGTGTTTTACGAAATATTTTTCCCGTTAAGAGATTATTTTTTTGGGTTTAATTTATTTAAATATATCACATTTAGGACTTTGGGGGCTTCTTTGACATCGTTTTTACTAGCATTTTGGCTTTTCCCTAGGTTTATAGATATTATGTTGAAGTTACAGTTTAAGCAATCAGAAAGAGAATTTGGTCCAGAAAGTCATCTTAAAAAACAGGGTACTCCAACAATGGGAGGTATTTTATTTATCTCTGTTGCTATTTTCTCTTCCTTGCTCTGGGTGAGATATAATAGTATATATGTTTTCCTTGTGATTTTTGTTGCTTTAGGGTTTGGTTTGATAGGATTTCTGGATGATTATCTTAAGGTTATAAGAAAGAGTTATAAAGGTTTTTCTATACTTCAGAAGTATTTCCTACAGTTTTTCTTGTCTTTGATTTTCATTTTAGCTTTGTATTATTTTTCTTCGTTCAGGCTTTATTTCAATAGAATATATATACCTTACACAAATGGCATTTTTGTAGAATTGCCTGATATTATTGTGATATTTTTTTATGTATTAGTTTTGACTGGATCTTCAAATGCTGTTAATTTGACAGATGGAGTAGATGGTCTTGCAGGTGGGCTTGCTAGTATATCCCTTACTGTATATGGTATTTTTGCATATTTGGCTGGTAATATTGTTATAGCAAACTATTTACTAATTCCTTACATTGATAGAGTTGGAGAAATTTCGGTTATCGTTGGGAGTTTTGTTGGAGCTTTAGGTGGATTTTTGTGGTACAATGCTCACCCTGCAAAGATTTTTATGGGAGATACTGGAGCACTTTCGTTAGGTGCAACATTAGGCTCAATTGCAATTGTTACAAAACAAGAGTTGTTACTTATTGTTGTAGGTATGGTTTTCATAATGGAGACCCTTTCGACTTCTATTCAAATAGCCTATTATAGATTTACAGGTGGAAAAAGAATTTTTAAAATGGCTCCAATTCACCACCATTTTGAGTTAAGTGGATGGAGTGAGACTCAGGTTGTTATCAGGTTTTGGATACTTGGAATACTATTTGCTATTTTGGCACTTGCAAGTTTGAAGATAAGGTAAGTTGTAATCTTTTTTACTTTATTGCTAGAATTGTAGTATGGGTAAGAGAATTCTTATTCTACTTTTTGGTAACTTAGCTTTGTTAACTATAGCTATGATGATATTCGATTCAATTGGTATAATAGATTATAGGAGTTTCTTATACGATAACTTTCCTTTCATCAGAAGTTATTTAGAACAAAAGCTAGAAGATCCTAAGCTTCTTGAAAAGGAAAGTCTTTTGAGGTATAAACAAGAGTTGGATTATCTTAAAAGGATGTTAGACGACAGAGAGAAAAAGATCTCTGAAATAGAGAAGGAACTTTCTGCTAAGGAGGCGGAGTTGCAACAGAAGTTGTCTATGGTTGAGGAAATGAGGAGTTCGCTTGAAAAACAACAGAAAATATTTAAAGATTATGATGAGAAAATTACCAAGGTTGCCACTTATATAAATTCTTTACCTCCCGATGATGCTTCGAAGATCCTTGAAAACATGAATGATGACATGATAGTTGATGTTCTTTTGAAGATAGATAGGATTTCTGAGAGGCAAGGTACTTTGTCCATATCTTCATTTTTGCTTTCCAAGCTTCCTCCAGATAGGGCAGCAAGAATATCCGAAAAAATAATGAGAAAATAGTCTATAATGTAGATTTAACAAGCTCTTCTGAATTTTTGAAAACAATTTCAATATCTTTTTCTTCTAGTCCCGATCCAGCTAGTATCTTACGTGCAAATTCTTTTGTTATTAAGTTATCAGGTGTATGAGTATCAGTATTTATTACCATTTTTGCTTTAAGTTTTTTGCATATTTTTGCAACATGCCCATTTGTTAATGAATGACCTTTTCTAGCTGTTATTTCGATATATTTATTGTTTTTTGCTGCTATTTCTATCTCCTTTTCTGATATTAGCCCTGGATGAGCTAGTATGTCTACAAATTTGCTCTCGAGGGCTTTTTTGTTTGTTTCTTTTTCCACTGGTTCTACTATTGTTTCACCATGTACTACTACTATTTTAGCTCCAATTTTTTTTGCCATTTCTGCAACTTCATTTATTTGATCTGGGTGTACATGAGTTATTTCTACGCCTGGTAGTACTATTATGTCTCCGTAGAACTTCTTTATTGAGTTACAAAAATTAGAAATTTCTCTGACAATCAGATCGATATTAGAAATATCTACATGGTCTGTTATAGCTATTGCCTTGTATCCATGTTGTCTTGCTCTTTGAACAAGTTCGTTAGGAGATAACACCCCATCGCTTAAAAAAGTATGTGTATGTAGGTCTATCATTTTTATTTCCCCTAATTTTCTGTAGTGGTTTCAGTATTACTTTCTTGTTGATCATGTTTATCAACTTGATTGATATCGTTATTATTACTCTGATCTAAATTTCCGTTAAGGCTAGATTTTACTAAAGAAGTTTCTGTTTTTTGCGCAATTGGTTTCTGGGAGATATTTTGTGTAGTAGTTAATTTAGGCTGTTTGGCAGTTAATGTCTTCTTAAGGGATAGGTACAATGAATAATCTACGTCAATAATACTTGATATCTCAATAATCATTCCTAATATTTCTTCTCTTCTTGTTTGGTTGTATATATATGATAGAATTTCCAAAGCTTTATTATAATTACCTATTTTTCTGTATGATTTACCTAAGTATTCATATGTTGATATCGATGTATCTCCAAGAGAGATTGTTGCTTCAAATGATGATACTGCTTTGTAAAATTTACCTTGAGAAAAGTAGTTTTTCCCTAAAAGGTATAAGCATTTTTGATCTTGTGGGTATTTTTGGTTATATTTTAGTAATATCTGTTCTGCTTGAGAATATTTTCCAGATAGATAATAGAGTTCTCCTAGTTCTAGCGAAAATTCTCTTTCCTTGTCTGGGAACAGCCTTATTCCCTCCATAGTATATTCGATTGCTTGCTTGTAGTCTTTTGTGTTTTCTTTTAAAATCTTTATCATCAGAAAGTATGATCTGTAATCTTTTGTGCCACTGAAGATGTCTTTTGTTATTTCTGAAATAGCATCTGTTATATTTCCTTTTAGATACTTGTTGTATGCGCTTTCATAACTTCCATGTGATATCACGTTAGCTAGCATAACCAAGATAATGATTATATTCGCTAAGATTTTTTTGTTCATTTTGATAAACCCCTTTTGTATTTTGAAATATTTTCGGATTTTTTGACAAATCAGAAAAGTTTTTAAGTTGATTATTCTATCATTAATTTCTTTTTCCTAATTATTCCTCTTTGCAATTTATTAAGCTAGTGTCTCTTACGGTATTTCTGTTTTTAATACCTTCTAAAGAACGCAGTTTTTTGAATTGATCCCCTATTTAGGATACTTGTTTTTACTTGAAACTTATTTATATAGGGTTATTATTATGGTAATTTTTTGTTATATAGCTTCTGAAGAGATGTAGTTTATTTTAGCTACAGGTTTTATTTAATAAGTCGTTCAATTTCTTGGGGATATTTTTTATACATTTAAACTATAAGGGATTTTTGAAATATCTTAATTTCTTCTTTACAAATTATTTGACTAATAGCACTTATGGTACTTTTGTTCTGTGATCCCTTAAGAAGGGTAGTTTCTTTGAGTAATGGTCTTTTTTTAATGGTTACATAATTTCTTAGCTATGTTTTTGGATACCTATGAGTAGATGAATAGTATTCTTGAAATACTCTTGTTTTTGGTTGATTCATTTAAGAGTTTACTGTAAAATGTAGGATACGTATTCTTATTCAGATAAATGCTCCTATTATAGTATTTTGCTCTATAATTTCTAAAGGGTGTTATTTTCTTGAAGCGATATATTTTTAAGGATTTATACAATTTATTAAATATGATTCTGAACACTTTTAATTGGGGAAGTAATGTTTTTGAAACACCTTTGCTTTAATTTGATAAATTGTTGAAAAATCATTTTTTATTTTTCACAATCTTTTGTATAAGGAGGAATGATTATGGATGATATTTTGAGAGTGTATCTTATGGGGAGTGATGAGGAATTTGAAGAGGATTTCGACGAAGAAGATTTTGATGATGAGTTTGAAGATATTGAGGATGATGAGTTTGAAGATGATGATATTTTTGAGGATGAGGAGTTTGAGGATTTTGAAGATGAAGAAGAATTTGAAGATGAAGATGAAGAAGATTTTGAAGATGAAGAGTAAGAAACATTAAGATGAAAATACTTGGGCCGAATAGTAGGGGTAGTTCCCCTATTTATTCTAATAATAGGTCTAATAGAAGGATTTATAGTTTCTATAATGTTCTTGAGAGAAAAGTTAGTGAGGTTTATGAGCGTGATATTGAAAATTTACTATATGAATTATCCAAAGTAGAAGAGAAATTAGGGAATGAATTTAATTATGAACATATAGAAATATACAAGAGTATCATTAGGGAACTTATTAAAAAAACGATAGAAACAATGGAAGTAGTAGAAAAGGTCTCAAGCAAGAATAAGGATAAGGTTTTGAAGATTGTCGTTATAAAAAATAATAAACTAAAAGCAATGTTAGATGAAGTAATATCTAAAGAATTGTCAAGGTTAAAGATTATGAATTTAGTTAAAGAACTAAGAGAGATAGTTATATCATTGAAAGTATGAGATTCATAGTTGATTCAATGTTAGGAGGTTTGGCAAGATATTTAAGAATGTTGGGTTTTTCTGCTGAGTATTATAACCATGTTGATGACAAAGATCTAATTGGATTTTTAAAGAGGGATAGTAGGTTGATACTTCTTACTAAGGATAGGGTTTTGAAGAATGAGAATCAAAAGTATAGTAAAAGGATATTATTAATATCGTCTGATGATAAATTAGATCAAACTGTTGAAGTATTGGTTAAACTTCAGATAGGAAATAATAAGTTATCACCTTTTAGTAGGTGTTTGATTTGTAATTCTAAGCTTGTGAAAATAAGAAATAAAAAGTTAGTGAAAGATTTGATCCCAAAGGAGACATATGAAAGTTTTGAGGAGTTTTATAGATGTCCTAAGTGTAAAAAAGTTTTTTGGTTTTCAACTCATACAGAGAGAATGAGCATAATTATTGAGAGAATAATGGAAAAGGTGAGAAAAATAGGGTAGAATCTAATCGGAGTTTGTGTGTATTTTTTGTAGGATTTAATTTTGGGTGTAGTTGTAAATATATTTAGGGATGGTATCTGGTATTTCTTTATCCATGGCAAAATTTCTATACTTGGTCATGTTAGGGTGTAATACTAGTTTGAGGTTATATTCTGCTTCGGGGTAAACTGCATTTATCTTTTCTGCATAATTTTTTGCTTCCCACCAACTTAACATAGCGTTTTTTAAGCTTTCTTGTCCTTTTAGGGAGATATATGCTATACCTTGATTGTTGTAACTTCTTATTAATAGTGAAACAATTTCTCTGTGCCTTGTAATCTTACTATCTATAACTTTTATTTTCTGTATTATTCTTTGATAACCTTCTATGGATTTGTTATATTGAACAAGTGCAATATCAGGTTTGCCTTGTTCCAAGTATATGTTAGCTATAAAATGGGAAAGTATAGGGTTCTGTGGATCTAAAACATAGGAATAAGAAAGGTATCTAAGAGATTCATTTAGCATACCGTTTATATAGTATATTTTAGCTATATTGTAGTGGATTTTTGAGGAATAGATATTATCTTCGAGTTTTACTGATTTGAGTCCTTCTAAGTAGTATCCTAAAGCGGTGATATATTCTTTATCTTCGTAAAAGATATCCCCTAATCTTAGATAGGGGATACCCTGGGATGGATCTATTTCTATAGATTTTTTGTAGTTATCGATTGCGGATTGTTTATTTTTTAAGATATAGTCAATATCACCCATAAGGATATAAGATTTCGAGTGTTTTGGGTTTAGAGACAAGGCTATTTTTAGGTTTTTGACAGCTTCTCTGTAGTTTTCATTTGCAAATAGGTATCTAGCAAACTCATAGTAAAAATCAGGATTCTTTGGTTTTATTGTTGATAGTTCAAACAGAACTTTCTTAGCCATTGGTAGATCGTTTTTGTCTATGAAATATCTAGCCATTTCAACCCCAACAACTTCTGAAACTGCTTTTTCGTCAATTTTCTTAATGTATTCATATAGCTCATAAACTTTTTCCTTTTCATCTAGTTTTATATATATTGATATAAGTCTAAACAGGGATGGAATATGTTTATTGTCTTTTGCTTTAAGATACTTCATGTAGAGTGTTTCAGCATCCTTATAATAGTTTTTAGAATTATAGTAATCTCCCATTTTGGCGTATACTTGTGCATTTAAGTCGATGCCCCTAAAGCTATTGTTTTCTTTTCTTCTAAATGCTTCTGAGTATTCTAAGGCTTTATTAAAGTTTGGTTCCGGGAGTTTTGTCAAAGCGTCAATATATACTAAGCTGAGGTTGTAATCATATGGCCAGATTTTGAGAGCATCTTCGATCTTTTTAACAGCTCTATCTGGAACATTGTTGTATATGTATCTAATGGCGTATTTTTGGTACCATTCTTTCTTTCTACCACCAACTTCTTCAGCTCTTTTGAATAGATTTTCCGCTTCTTCATAATATCCTGTATCTATCAGGTTTAACCCCTTGTTATACAAGTTTTCGGAGTAAATATTTCTGGAGACGATACTAAAAATAATAAAGCCTATGAAGGCAATTACTCCAACCCCAACAAATGCTATAATCGATCTCTTGAGTGTTTTTTCTAGTGCTTCTTCTAGTTTACTCTTTTTTGCAGCAACTATAATTCTTCTGCCTTCTTCGAAACGGTAAAAAGGGGCAATTTCTTTTATATAATTCCTTAGTTCTTCACTTGAAGGTGAAGATAGGATCCTTTTTAATAGCGAATTTATATCACTTTCGGATATGATACCTTTACCTATGAGATCTTTGACCGCTTTTTTTATGTCACTTGGATAATTTTTCAAAAGAGATATTGCTCTAGCTGCATCTTCTTCTGAAATTTCTTCGCGCTTGGTAGGTTCTCTTATCTTTGATACTTCTTCATAGTATTTTTGTTCTTTCTCAGTAGGTTGATAATACTTTTCTTCAGGAAAAACTTCTGAGACCTCTTCGAAAGTCTTTTCAGGTATCTTTTCTTCCTTAGTTTCTTCTGGGTAAGTATACCCTCCAGTTAAGAAATCCTCTTGAAATTCCTCAATAGGTTGTTCGATTTGGACTTCTTCTGCTTGTTCTATCCCCTTGATTATTTCATCAACTTTTTCTTGTACTTTGGTTGTTTCACCAAAACCAAATAGCTCTTCTCCTTCTTCAGGGATAATTATTTCTTCTTCGGTTTTCGAAGGTTCAGTAAATAAAAAGCTTTCCGGCCCAAACTCTGTAGGAATTTCTTCTTTGATCTCTTTTTCTAATGATTGTTCTACTGTTTCACTGACCCCTAAAAGAGTCTCTAACTCTTCTTTGGATACTTCTTCTTTTTCTTCTATTGCTTCTCCAACTTTGAAGTCTTTTAAGAGTTCTGCTACATCAAACTGTGCACTAGCTTCTTCAGGAGTTACAGGAGTAAGTTTTTCTTCTTGAAAGCTTGTTTCGATCACTGGTTCTTCAAAAGATGTTGATTTTGTACTTTCTTTGACGATTTCTGGTATAGTGAGTTTTTTTATGTCTTCATATGTAGGTATTGGTCCATCGAAAATTGATAATAGTTCATCTATTTTTTCATCTACGCTTGGTTCTAATCCTAAATTAGGTTCTGAAATTTCTTCTTTGAAAACGTCTGATTCGATTTTACCATAGTTACTTTCTACAAATTCTGGTTTGACGGTATAAGAAGTTTGTGAAGATTCTTTAGGTGTTTGAGAAATCTTTGCTTCCTCTATAGTTTTTAATATCCTTTCTGGAGTTACTGTATTTTCTCTACCTAAGAATGAAAATAAATTCTCTACATTCATAGAATAACTAAAACTTATTATATTATAAATATAGGAAATATTTGAATTTTCTAAAATCAAAGTCAGGAATTGAAAGAGGGATTTCAAAAATCCATTTTATACTCATACTTTTTTATTAACACGAAGAATTTTTATATGAATAGCCAAATTTACAAAGAACTTTTAGTCCATCACTACAAAAAACTAACATTTCCTTAAAAGTTATGTAACATGAATACCCAAAAATGCTAAAAATGGTTTGTTCAATACTTTTTAATTTGAGATGTCTTAACACAATTGATGATATAGATACTATTTTTGCCTATACGGTGGTTGATGTTCTCAGAGGAATTCTGATCGTTTAATACTTTACCATACTTACCGAAATGTATTTTTGAGTTCTTCTGTTTGTAGTAAGATGTTCATGAAGATGAGCATTCTCTAAGGTTTACTCCATTGGTTATAACTCATATTATGAGAACTTCCTTTGTATACCAGCTTATGTTATAAAGGTAGAAGTTGATTTGAAGGCATCTTTTTTTCGGTCTTAAAAATATGTAAGCTTTTTCAACTTTTCTCATTAAATCTGTGTTTTGGTGACACTAGTTTTTTGGAACTTTATAAAGGTTTCTATATTGAAAAGAATTGCTACTTTAAGAAGGTCTATGTATATTGAAGTTATCTAAGGAGCATCTTTAAGATGAGAGATCATAATAAGAGAGATCCAAAAGTTAAAGAAGAGCTTTTAGCC
>JBKBIJ010000006.1:0-22622 GCA_046299455.1 Brevinematia bacterium
GTAGGGTTGAAAGAATGAGAGTTTGAGATATTGAATTTTTGATATTGTCCATTTAAGTTTTTAACTTTTAATTTGTTTTCGTCTTATTATCTTTCGTTTATTCGATTTAGGTTATTTGTAATGTTTGCTTTTAAGTTATATATTCTTCTGGTTTTGGAATAGGACAAGCTTAAAAGTGATGTTATAATATTGTTAGGGTGTTTGTAGGTTTTTGCTTAGCATTCTTTTTATAATTTAAAAAAACTTTTTATAATTGAAAAAAAACATAGAATAAGTTGATAATTAAACCTTAATTCTTTTGGAGGTAGGAATGGAAGAGCTTATAAGCAAAGTACCAATTTCGGAAGAAGCTAAGAAGAACATAGTATTGTGGGTAAATGAGTTTGGTGAAGAGGTTAGAGATTACGTAGTTAACTTAGTGAATCTGAGAGAGTATGGAAAACTGGAAGAGAATTTTTACAAAAAATTGGAATTTGGCACCGGTGGTATGAGAGGTAAGATGGAAATAGGTACTAATAGAATGAATAAATTCAATATATGGATAGCAACACAAGGATTAGCTAACTATCTTAAGAAGTTAGGTACTGGTAAAGAGCTATCATGTGTTATAGGGTATGATACTAGAAAGAATTCTTATGAATTTGCTAGAGAAGCAGCGAGGGTATTGGTTGGCAATGGTATAAGATGTTATTTTATAGAGAAGCCAATGCCAACACCTTTCATATCATTTGCAATAAGATACCTTAAAGCTTCGAGTGGAATTATGATAACAGCATCTCACAATCCACCTGAATATAATGGATATAAAGTATACTGGAACGATGGTGCTCAAGTGGTTTCACCCCACGATAAAGGTATAATTGAAGAGGTTTATAAGATATCTTCTTCAAAAGAGATAAATATTGTTAATGAAAGTGAATTGTTGAATTCTTCTCTTTTCCAAGAAGTTTTAAGTGAAATAAAGGATGCATATTTAAAAGTTTTGAGAATAAACCTTGGTGAACTTTACAACGTTGAAGATTTGACGTTTAGGAAAAATCTTAGAATTGCTTATACACCGCTACATGGTACATCAATAAATCTAACGATTGATGCGCTTAATTTTATCGGCTTTGAAAATATATTTTTAGTTGAAGAAGAATGTACTACAGATGGAACGTTTTCTGCTGTAGTTTCGCCGAATCCTGAAGATGATAGATCTTTTACAAGAGTGATAAAACTTGCCAAAGAAAAAGAGGCGCACGTGTTTTTTGCAGCTGACCCAGATGCAGATAGAGTTAGGGCTGGAATTATTTCGGATGGTGAACCATATCTCTTTTCTGGAAATCAGATAGCTTCGATGATGCTAAACTGGGTGTTATCAAAACTACTCCAGAAAGGAATGCTTCCAGAGAATGGTTTTGTAGTAACAACGATAGTTACAACAGATCTAATAAGAAAAATTGCAAATAATTTTGGTGTGGAAACATTTCTGACTTTGACAGGATTTAAGTATATTGGTGAAAAAATAAGAGAGTATGAAGGAAAGAAGAAATTTGTATTTGGTTGTGAGGAAAGCATAGGATACCTTTATGGAGATGATGTAAGAGATAAAGATTCTGTTATTTCCACGTGTATACTTTCACTCATGGTTGAAGATTTACTCAAAGAAGGTATAACGTTGAAAGATTATCTAATGAATATTTACAGGAAATATGGTGTTCATGTTGAAAGTTTGCTGTCGCTAGAGTTTGAAGGTATAGAGGGAATCAAAAAGATAGAGGGTATTATAAATAAACTAAGGAACCAAAAGTTAGATGAACTTGGTGGACACAAAGTAGTATCTAGAATAGATTTAAAGAATAGAATTATTGAGGATTTTGAAAAGAATACAAAAGAAGATTACAAAACTGATTTACCGTTAACAAACACTGTAATAATTAATCTTGAGGGAGGTAATAGGTTTATATTGAGGCCATCAGGGACAGAGCCTAAGCTGAAGGTGTACTTCTTTAGTGAGTTTGGTAATGATGTTGAGAATTATGAAAGTTACTTGAGGAAACATAATGATCTTGTAGAAGAGTTTAAGCGAAAGTTTATCGATTAAGGGTTTTTGAAAATTCAACCCAATCTCCAGACTCTATTTTGGTAGAATTTTCAATGTTCTGGATAAATATATAGCACCATGCATCTAATTCTCTTCCATCTTTGGTTTTTACCTTCAGTTTTACTCTCTTTGATAGCCCAAAGTCTCTACCCTTTATTTTTAAGACATTCTCAGCTTCATCAAGTTTAAGAAGTGTTTTTTCATCGGTTTCGTAAACTTCACCAAAGACTTTTCCATTACCTTCAACTATTCCGGGAAACATATTGTTTACATAGTAAAGATCAAATCCTTCTATAATGCCTTCAGCAACAAAATTACTTTCACCGAGAAGGTAGTGCCTAGGTTGTGATCTCCTTATTGTACCAAAAACAAACACAAGTTCACCCATAAATAAAGTTTCAACCAACAAAAATTTAATTTTCAACTATGTTGGGAAAACTGTTTCAAAAATTTTACTTTGCTACTTAAAGTTATCAGAAAATAATTGATAATAAATTTAGATAAACAACTTAAAAAAGCTTCCCACTCTAAGAAAATACTATTCTTAAAAAATTATGAAACAGAAATGCCAATTGTCTAAATAAGTTGCAGAAAAAATAATGAAAAACTGGAATTTTGGTAGTTTTAGCATGTTGTAAGATGTTTTATCTAAATAGGCTGTAGTAAAGATAGGTGGGAAAAACCTAGAAGATTGGTTTTTTGCATATCTTAACTACTTTTGTAGAGTACCGTGTGTAAATTTAGTTTGTAAAACTATTGAAAATAATTTTTGGGATATACATCATTTTAGTATGAAGGTATTGGTTGTTGAAGATAATATGTTGAATCTTAGACTTTTTTCAGATACTCTTTCTATGAAAGGATTTGAGGTAGTAACTGCAAGAAACGGTGCAGAAGCCTTGGAAGTTTTAAAAAATATTACACCAGATCTTATAATTTTGGACCTTTATATGCCGGGGATGAGTGGTTTTAGGTTTGCAAATGCTATATCAAAAGATAGTAAATATCAAAGAATACCTATAATAGTAGTTAGTGCAAGCTCTTCTGTATATGATGTTAAAGAGATGGCTTCTTACAATGTTAAGGCATATTTAGTTAAACCTGTGTCACCAACAAAGCTTCTTGAGACAGTTAAGAAAGTTATAATAGAAACGGAAGGAGAAATATTACCTAAAATTGAAGATACAAAGCCAATTAGTAATAAAACTCAAGAAGAAGTTGGAACTGAGAAGTATTCTGATAAACAAAGTGTAATTAGAGAACTTGAAACGGGGATAAGGATATCAGTAGATGATGTTGTAGAAGGGATGGTACTAGCTGAACCCGTTGTGAAAAACAGGACTATAATATACAGAGAAGGTATAAAGGTTGATGAAAATATGATAGAGAAAATGAAATCTATGGGTATAAGAGAAGTTTATATAACGTCAAAGAGTTTTGAAGAATTTAAAGATATCCTTTCTATAAAAAATGATACAGAGTCGATGATAGATAATTTCTTTAATGAAGAAAGTTAAAATTTATGGGTAGGGAATATTCTAAGTTTGTGGAGGAACTTCTAGAGTATTTATCAATAGAATCTAAATTACCAGAGTTGTTAGAAAAATTGAAGAATCTGTTTTCGAGAGAATTTGGAAGTAAAAATTTTTTTTTCTTGGATGATGAGAAAATAGTATACGGTGAAGGAGGTAGTAAGATACTAGATTATGTATTAAATTTAAGTAAAAGTTCGTTTAATGATTTTGAATACAAAGATACAGAGTGTTATATGAGATTCGATAGTGGATATTTCTTATATTTTGATTTGAATGCTTTTACAAGCAAAAGTGAGTTACTAATTGTTTACTTGGTACTGAAAAATTTTTTGAGGAACCATAGCAAGTTTGAAAGTATTTATGTAAGGTTTAAGTACTTAAAGTCTCTTGTGTTTTCTATAGAACCTTTGATATATGAAGTTTCGATAAAGAATGCTTTGTCTCAGTCACTGATATCACTGACGACATTTACAGAAATAGAAAAAGCACTTTTAGCAGTAATTTCGGGTAAAAGTATTGAGTTAGTGTCAAAGTTGAATATTGAAAAGGAAGTTCTAGAAATTCCTGAAGTTTTCAAACATTTAAACATTGTTATTGATAGTAAGAAAGAACAATTCTTCAGGTTAAAAGAAGATAATAATGGTAAGTTTGTATTAGCTGGTATATTACCATTGGGAGATTTTAATGAAACAAGAGGGATACTGTTAGTTGTTTTTAACGAAAAAAAGAAAGAAGTAAGCGAAATTGATAGAGAGATATTGAAAATACTTTCGTTTGTAATGACTCACAGAATAAAGCTACACGATATGAACGTAAGCTTATTGAAGGCTAAGAGAAAAGCAGAAGAGTTGTCTAGGTTAAAGTCAGAGTTTGTCGCAAATGTATCGCATGAGCTTAGAACGCCGCTTAATGCTATACTTGGCTTCATTGAACTACTGAAGATTGGAGAGTTTTCTGACGAAGACAGAAGTAGATATCTTGAGTATATACAGTCTGCTAGTACCTCACTTTTAGGTATGATAAATAATATTTTAGATTTATCAAAGATAGAAGCTGGTATGATGAAACCTATTGTAACGGAATTTAAACTTGAGGATTTGTTGGATGACATAAAGAGGTATGGTGAAATATTAGCGAAAAACAAAGGAATAGATTTTTCCATAATAAATGGTAGTGTAGAGAATTTGACATTTCGAACAGATTACACAATGTTAAAGTCAATATTAGTTAATTTGATATCGAACGCTATAAAATTTACAGAAAAAGGATGGGTAAAAGTTTTTGTGTATAGAAAAAGTGACAATATAATATTTAAAGTAGAAGATACTGGTATTGGGATTAAAGAGAGTGATATAAAAAAGATATTTGCACCGTTTACTCAACTTGAGAATGTTAGAAACAAAAGGTTTTCTGGTACAGGTATAGGATTATCTTTATCCAAAAAGTTTGCAGAAATGATAAACGCTAGAATAGTGCCTAGAACTAAAGGTGTAGGTAAAGGATGTATATTTTATTTGATAATTCCTGTTTGATTTTCTTAGTTGGCTTTGCTGAGTGTTTTTTGTCTTATACTTTCCTTCTCTGTTTTTCTCCAAAATCCAATTTTAACATTACATCTGTGTAGTTTGTCATGACTTTGGTGAGTAATTTTATAGAAGAGTTTTGTGAAAGCTTTGGTTTATTACCTCATAAGTTAATTGGATAACTTTGTAAGCGTAGAAACATACCTTTATCTTAATCTTTTATACTTTTCATTAATTTTTTTGTTAATAGGCAGTTTTACCTTTCTAGAAGTTTAACTTTTGATTATAGTGTGAGGTAGAGTTTTACTCTCTTTATTGCGGATAGAAATAGTTAATAAAAAGATCATTAATCCAAGAAATTACTTTTACGTAATAGAAATATCATAAGAAACTTATCTATATGAGATTTTAAGGAGAAATTAAGTGAAGTAGAGAGTTTTATGAAATTATTCTTTTAGGAGTTATTATCACAATAGATTACCATTCTTTGGAGAATAATGTTTCAGAAATGTACTTAAAAGCGTTCGGAAATCTATCGTCTTAGAATTTTGATAAACCCTTAAAAAGTAATACCATTCTAAGATACTACCTTCTTAAGAAGTTGTAGAATATGGATATACTAAGAGGACTTATACGGATAGCTTCTATGAAAGATAATTGAAAGAAGGAAACTTAGGAAGTTAGTGTGTTTTTAACACAGCTTTCCAAGAGTAAATGTCTAAATAAGTTGTAGTAAAGTATGAATGTAGGAGATAAAGATTCAAAAAGTTGAATTTTTTGCTCATCTTCTAGATAAATTTCGATAGAGTGAGGAGATAAAGGTGGTAGTAGTTATGGTCAAGTTGTAAGCTTTTGGGGAATTTTTTATACGTCCTCGAATAAACTTTGTAAGAGAGGTAGAATTAAATTTATAATGTTTATTGTTGAGAGGAAGGTATGGGTATTTTTAGTAGTATAGTTGATGCTTTTACTAACGAAATAGGTATAGATCTTGGGACTGCTAACACTCTAATATATGTTAAGGGTAAGGGAATAGTTTTGTCTGAACCTTCTGTTGTTGCTATTGAAACTAGGACAGGTAAGGTAATAGCTGTTGGATACGAAGCAAAGAGAATGCTTGAAAGAACACCTGGTGATATAATGGCAATAAGGCCAATGAGAGATGGAGTGATAGCGGATTTTGAGGCTGTAGGTAAGATGCTTAAGTATTTCCTTCTCAAAGCTCAAGACAAGAAACTTATAAAGCCAAACGTAGTTATAGGTGTTCCTTCTGGTGTTACTGAAGTTGAGAGGAGAGCGGTTAGGGAGGCTGTAGAACTTGCAGGAGCAGCTAAAATATATCTAGTTGAACAGTCTTTAGCAGCTGCAATAGGGGCAGAACTACCTATAAGTGAGCCATATGGTCACATGATAATAGATATAGGAGGAGGAACAACAGAGATAGCAGTGATATCACTTGGTGGAATAGTTGTTTCTAAATCCATAAAGGTTGGAGGGGATAAGTTTGACGAAGCGATAGTACAATATCTTAAGAGAACTAAAAATTTACTTATAGGTGAAACAATTGCAGAAGAAATAAAGAAAACAATAGGTAGTGCGTCTCCATTACAAGAAGTTTTGAGTATGGAAGTTAAAGGTAGAGATACAATAACAGGTTTACCAAAAACAATAAAAGTCGACAGTACAGAGATAAGAGAGGCTTTACTCCCTCCTTTGCAGGAAATATTGGAAGCGGTAAAACAAGTGTTGGATGAAACGCCAGCAGCATTATCAGCAGATTTGGTAGATAGAGGAATAGTAATAACCGGAGGTGGAGCACTACTTAAAGGTATGGATAAATTTTTCCAACACTATATGAAAATACCTGTAATTATTGCAAATAATCCTATGGCTTGTGTTGCTATTGGAACGGGTAAGTATTTGGACTTCCTAAGACAACACAAGATAGGTCAAATAATATAGTATGGATGGAAAATATACAAAGCAAAGTTCTCCGATAATGACATATTCAATTGTAGTTGTAGTTTGTGTTTTGCTTTTGATATTTAACTCAATAAACTACTATATAAGCTTTTCGATTAAATTTGTTGGTAATGTTATACTTTATCCTGTTGTTTTTCTTTCACAAGTTTCTTCTAAGGTTGCTAACTCTTTTGTGAATGCATGGGAAAATTTTACAAGAAGTATAGATAAAATAAGTAGGCTAGAGAAAGAACTTGAAGAACTTAAAAAGAAAGCTGCATTAGTTGAGTATTATGAGACTGAAAATAGAAAATTGTCAATATTGCTTAATGTTTCTCAAGTTGTACCATATACCGTTGAAATTGCGGATATTATATCAGGTGGTTTCGATTCTGTTGATGAAACAATAATTGTAAACAAAGGTATGGTAAATGGAATAACAAAAAATATGCCAGTAATAGCTTATCAAGGAGGGAAACTATCATTAATAGGGGTAGTGAAGGAAGCATTCTTCACGACGAGTGTAGTGGAAACAATAGTATCCCCTAATATAAACGTAGGTGTTATGCTAGAAACATCTCAAGAGGTTGGAATTCTTTCTGGAGATGGTAAAATAAATGGAACATCTACGGTTAGATATATTTCAGAAAGTACCGATGTCAAAGTAGGAACAGAAAAAGTGTATACATTTTCAAGGAGTATGTTTTATCCTCCAGGAATACTTATAGGTACAGTGATATCTTCGAAAAAGAGAGAAAGAAGCAGATTTCAGGAACTTACTGTAAAACCTGCTATAGACGTTAAGAATATTTCAACAGTAATGATTATAAAATCTAGGTAGATTGCTCTTTGTAAAGATCAAAAATTTTTTCGGATATTCCTAAATTTGTGTTTCTAGAAATGATTTTGGAATATTCCCAATACAGAAAATCTTGAAAAATGTCTTCTCTGAATCCTTTTAGAAATCCTGTTTCATTTATGCTTTTCCTCATCTCTTTGAGCATAATATTAACAAAGATAGCTTCAAAATCTTCTGCCACTTCTTTTAGCTTTTTTGTATTTTTATTTTCCAACTTAGTGGGAATATCAGGATCATTAATGTAAAAATTGTCTACCTTGACCATATTACATTTATCGGAATATCTGAAAGAAATGTTAGAAGACTGTGTTAAAGATGTGTTCTTTCTTTCCTTCCTTCTTAGTTACCAAGTCATTAATTACTGTTCAAAGAGAAAATCCTACCTCATCCTTAAAGTCTATTCTAGCTAGATTATCTTATGGTATTTATGTTTCCATGATTTTTTAGGAATGCTATTTTCTTCGAAAAGTGTAGCATAGTTTTTGGTAAAACCTCTATGAAATTTGACATAATAATAATTTTTGGCTATATTATTATCAATACTGACCAGTCAGTGAGGATGATATGACACAAAAAAGCACGATTGAGAGAATATTAAGATCTGCAATAGATTTGTTTGCGGAGAAGGGTTTTCATGAGACGAAGGTTGATGAAATAGCTGAGAGGAGTAATGTTGCTAAAGGGACTATTTATCTCTATTTTAGAAGCAAAGAAATGATAATGGAAGAATGTGTAAAGTTTATTACTGAAAAAGCTATAGATAACTATATGATAGATAATGAGAAGACTTTTAAGGAGAACCTGATGAACGTAATTCTAAGAAATTATGAATTTGTTAAAGAAAATTTGAATTTTTACAAAGTGTTGTTTAGCAGTATTTACAAACCTAGGTTTAAGAATTTGTATAAAATAAAGTGTTCTAAAGAAAAGATTGTTGATAAAGTTATGGATTTAATTAGAAAAGGGGTAGAAGAAGGTGAGGTAAGAGATGATATAAGTATTTATAATCTTTCTGAGTTTACTTTAAGTTTCATTCATAGTGCTATGATGTCTATAGTATTAATGATCATTTTTGAAGGGAAAAGTCAGAGTGATTTGGATGCGTTTGTTAATGATATTTTTTCTTTTTTGGTTTCAGGACTTGGGGGGAAAGCATGAAAAAGTTTATATTTATTGTTTTTATAGTTTTATTGACTTTGTCTACGAAAGCAAATACTGTGATTTCTAATATTGATGATGCGATAAGAATAGGTTTGGAAAACAATAAAGATATAAAGATGAAAGTTATAGATCTTATGGTGGCTGATAACGGTATAAAGTCAGCTTTGTACGATCTATTATTACCTAGTATTAGTGGTGGTTTTAAGTTTTCGGTTTTGGATCCTAGTACCCTTGAGAAATCTGTGTCGAAGGTTAGTTCTTTCAAAATTGTTACTAACATCATTGGCCCAATTACAAATGTAGGATTTTCAATAGAGGAAAAAACTATTACAAATGCATTTTGGGATAATTATTCGCTTGGTTTTAGTGTTTCTTATAGGGTTCCTTATTTAGTACCTATAGGTCTTGATGTGGGATATAACTCATATATACTTCAAGTCAAAAATAAGGAGCTTTCCGAGTTACAGTATAGTAAAGCGGTGAATGATTACATATATAATGTAAAGTTGGCATATTATAACTATTTGTTTTCAAAAGAATTTTTGAAAATAGTGTTGGAAACAGATAAAAGGTTAGAAGAGAATGTAAAAATAGCAGAAGCAAATTTTAAAGCAGGTATATTTTCTGATCTAGAATTTATAAGAGCTAAGGTCCAACTTATTAATAACAAACCTAACCTTTTTTCAGCTCAGAATAATGTGAAAGTACAAAAACTAAACCTTTTAGTAGTTTTAGGTATAGATGTCTCTAAGGTCGATGAAGTTGAGATAGAAGGAAATATAGAGGATATAAAGAGGGAATATTCTAATGTTGTTATAGATTTTGATAAAGAAAAAAATAAGATTATCGAGAAAAACTTGGATTTAGCTATTCTAAGAAAGTTAGTTGAAATTTCTGAAGCTTCGAAAAGAGTTTCGTTATCTGCTAATAGGCCTATTATATCTCTGTTCTTCAATTATAATTACGAATTTAAGAAAACTAATTCCTTTGAGAATGAAAGATTCTGGGTTGATAGTTGGGTTGCGGGAGTGCAGCTTACAATACCACTTCCAGATGCACTATCTATACCTATATCCAAAAGCTATTTGAATATAGAAAATTCATATCTTTCAGCAGAAAAATCGTTATACAATTACCAGAGTACTTTAAATATTCTTATGAGTCAATTTGAAGGGATAAAGCTAAAAATTTATGAAAGTATGGAAAACATAAAAGCTCAAGAAGCAAATGTAGAACAGGCTAGAAGGTCACTTGAAATAATAACAAAAAGGTATGAATTTGGTAATGCATCAAGCATTGAGTTGATAGATGCACAACTTGCATACCAACAAGCTGAAATAAATCTTTTAAGCTCGTGGATAACATATGTTAATAATATATTGAATCTAAATAAGATTACTTCGGAAGGTAAAATATAAATACAAGGAGAGTGTTTATGAAGAGTAAAACAAGAATAGTTATAATAGCTATAACGGTTTTGCTAGTTATTTTGGTTGTGGTGAGAGTTTTATTGAATGTTTTTTCTGAACGTAGGGATTTAAAGTCCAATATATCTAGAACTATAATACCCGATATAACAGTGGTTGGTAGTAAAGTCAAAGTTGGCAACATAGAAAAGTATATTACATTGTATGGTGACATGAGGGGAATAGAGGAGGCAAATGCTTTTCCGGATGTTAGTGGTAAAGTTGATAAGATTGTAGTTGTTGAGGGCGATTATGTTAAAAAAGACCAGCCAATAATGTATATAGATAGATCACAAATAGGTTTTTCTTATAATCTTTCCCCGGTCAGGGCACCAATTTCTGGTAGAGTGGGAAATATAAGCGTTTCGGAAGGTCAACTTGTTTTACAAACATCGCCAGTTGCAACAATAGTTAACGATTCAGTGATGGAAATTGTCTTGTTGCTACCTGAAGTTTACATAACAAAAGTAAAGAAAGGAATGAATGCTATTATACAGGTAAGCTCATATCCAAATGAGAAATTTATAGGCTATATTCATTCTATAGATACTTTGATCGATAAAGTATCGAGAACTTTAAAAATAAAAGTTAGGGTTAGAAATCCAGAGAGAAAACTAATCTCAGGAATGTACTGTACTGTGAAGATACTCGTAGAGAAAGCCGTTAATACAGTTTATGTTCCCAATACTTCGATAAAAAATATCGATGGAGAAGAGGTAGTTTTTGTTCTAACTAAAACGAACCTAGATGGTATAGAGGAAGATAATATTTATTATGTAAGTAAGAGAAAGGTAAAGACTGGTATATCCGATGGTAATTTTACTTCGGTTCAAGGTTTAAAGGAAGGAGAAATAGTAGTATCTTTGGGTGTTGAGTATATAAAAGATGGTACTTTCATAAGAGTTGTGGAAGAATGAGCTTGATATTTAGTTAACGGTTTAGATAAATTTTTAGATAATGAAAACAAAATTGAGATTGAGGAGAAAGGTTTCTAAGAGATTTATAAATTCTTTGGTTAATGTTTTGTATTCCAAGAAAGCTCAGGATATAAAAGTAATAGATACTACTAAGGTTACACCTGAATTTGATTATATGATAATATCTACTGCAACTAGCAAAAATCATATCGATGCGATAGTTTCTGAACTAGAGAAATTTATTGAAGAAAGAAAATTAAAGGTTATAGCTAAAGATACAAATTCTAAAACAGGATGGGTTGTCTATGATTTAACTCACACTATATTGCATATAATGACTCAGGAGGTTAGAGAATACTATTTACTTGAAAGAATATGGGAATTACCTCCTGAAGATTAGTTTTGTTTGAACTTTTACTTTTTGTATGAATTAATTATTTTTTGCTTTCTAGATAATTTTTATACCCTATTTCGTTTAATTTTTTATCTTTTAGTTCAACTTCTTCAGCCATTTTGGCTTTAAATTCCTTTAGCTTTTCTTTTATTTGCGGGTATTTTATGGATAATATTTCCAATGCTAATATTCCAGCATTTTTTGCATTGTTTACTCCTACCGTTGCCACTGGTATTCCACTTGGCATTTGTACTATCGACAACAAAGAATCAAGTCCATCAAGGAAATTGCTTTTTACTGGAACTCCTATGACTGGTAATGTTGTAAGCGATGCAATAATACCTGGAAGATGTGCTGCTGCACCGGCACCAGCTATTATGACCTCCACTCCCCTTTCTTCAGCTGTTACCGCATATTCATGTGTTTTGTTAGGTGTCCTATGCCCAGAGATTATGTTTATTTCATAATCAACACCAAATTGTTCTAAAACTTTTGCAGCTTCAGACATAATCGATAAGTCCGAATCACTACCCATAACTATTCCTACTTTCATATCTCCTCCAAATATTTAGTTAATTGTATATATTTCATTATTTCTTTTTCAAATTTCTCTTGAAAGCAATACAATCTATATCTATCTTTTCCAAAAATTCAGTTTTAAGAATTTTTAAGATTGTAACTGTAAAGATTTCATAATTCCTCTTTAAAACTTATTTGGATGGGTAATGTTATTTATTATGGTATTCTGTTTCATAACTTCTTAAGAGGTCCAGTTTCTTTAAGCGATATACTTTGGAAGTATTTATAAACTAGATTTCTTTTTTCTATCTATTCTTCATAGAAGCTATTTGGATGAGTTCCATATAAATTCATATTACCATGATTTTCTAAAAAAGGTAGTTTCTTGGTGTAGTAGGTTTCATTCACTGTTTATTTAACTATAAAATCAAAAAAATACTCTTCTACTTTTGTACAAAAACTCGATTTTATCATTTTAATTCTTTGTTAATTGATCAGTAAAACTTCTTATTAATCTCCAAATAGTGGCTCATGGGAAAAAACTAAGCATTTAGATGATTAGAGAATAAGATATAATATAGTGGTACAAAGGGTAGAGAAGTGATTGATGAGTAAAGAAATGCAATATTTAGGAATTAAAACTCTAGTACGCAATTTCTTTATTTTTGAAAGTGTAAGGTTGATTTAATAAAATTAAAGTAAACTAATTTTATTTGAATTTGATAATATGAATTTGACAATAGATTTGTATTTTTGTAGATTTATAAAATCCTATATGTTATGGAGGAATTTATGGATAAGTTTTTTAGTGTAGTTGATTTGAGAGCTTCCATTGAAGGTAATCTTATACTTAAGGGTTTGAATTTGGATGTTAATAAAGGCGAGATACATGGTATAATGGGTCCTAATGGTTCTGGTAAGACTACTTTTTCTAGTGTTATTATGGGTGATCCTAGGTATGAGGTTGTTAGTGGTGATATAATTTTTAAGGGAGAAAGTATTTTGGAATTATCTCCTGATGATAGAGCTAAGAGAGGTATATTTTTAGCTTTCCAGTATCCTGAGGAGGTTCCAGGTGTTAGTCTCATGAATTTTTTGAGGTTGGCGTATAATTCTGTCAATAGTTATAGATTAGGGGATAGTTTCATTCCTCCCAAACCTATGGATTTCAGGAATTTGGTTAAGTCTAAGATGGCAATACTTGATATGGATGACTATTTTCTTACCAGATATCTTAATGAAGGCTTTTCTGGAGGTGAGAAAAAGCGATCTGAGATACTTCAGATGCTTTTATTAGATCCTGAGCTTGTTATAATGGATGAGACAGATTCTGGTTTGGATGTTGATGCTTTAAAGGTTGTCTCTAGAGGTGTTGTAGAGTTTAGAAGTAGTGAAAAGTCAATTATCGTTATTACTCATTATTCCAGAATATTTAAACATATAAAACCGGATTTTGTACATGTTATGGTTGATGGTAGGATTGTTAAAACGGGTGATTATTCGCTGGCCCATAAGATTGAAGAAGAAGGCTATGATTGGATTTTGAAAGAGGTTTCTTCCAATGTTTGAGGGGTGATTTATGGCAAGAGAAGAAATTAAAAAAATGAAATTAGATTTTTCTAAATATGATTTTAAGGATCCTGAAAAGTATTCTTACAGATCTGGTAAAGGTATAAACGAGAGTGTTGTCAAGATGATTTCGGAGATGAAAGGTGAACCAGATTGGATGAAAGAGTTTAGAATTAAGTCTTATAGGATATTCGAGAAAAAGGCTATGCCTACTTGGGGTGAAGTTTGGCTTTTAAATCAGATAGATTTTAACGATATATATTATTACGTTAAGCCAACTGATACTAAAGTTAATAGTTGGGATGAGGTTCCAGATTATATTAAAAATACCTTTGAAAAATTGGGCATACCGGAAGCTGAGAGAAAGTATTTAGCAGGTATAACTGCTCAGTATGAGTCTGAAGTGGTATACCATAACATAAAGTCTCAATGGGAAAGTAAAGGTGTTATATTTACGGATATGGACACTGCTGTTAGAGAGTATCCTGATATTGTTAGAAGGTATTTTGGTACTGTTGTACCACCTAACGATAACAAATTTGCTGCACTTAATAGTGCTGTTTGGAGTGGTGGTAGTTTTATATATGTTCCTAAAGGTGTTAGTGTTGAAATACCTTTACAAGCATACTTTAGAATAAATGCCCAGAATATGGGACAATTTGAAAGAACGCTTATTATTGCTGATGAAGGTTCTAGTGTACATTATATAGAGGGTTGTACTGCTCCAATGTATTCTTCTAATTCTCTACACGCTGCTGTTGTTGAGATAATTGCCCATAAAGGGGCTTATGTTAGGTATACTACTATACAAAATTGGTCAAAAAATATTTATAACCTCGTTACAAAAAGAGCTTTTGCTTATGAGGATGCTAGAGTTGAGTGGGTTGATGGTAATTTGGGTAGTAAACTTACAATGAAATATCCAGCGGTATATATGTTAGGTAAAGGAGCTCAAGCTGAAATATTATCTATTGCTCTTGCTAATCATGGCCAAGTTCAGGATGCTGGTGCTAAAGTCGTTCATGCTGCACCTTATACATCTTCAAAGATTACTAACAAATCTATTAGTTTAGGTGGTGGTAAAACTATCTATAGAGGATTAGTTAAGATTATGAAAGGGGCTGTAAGTTCTAAAAACCATACATCTTGTAATGCATTATTGATAGATGAAAAATCTGTTTCTGATACAATACCTCACATTGATGTAAATGAAGATAAAGTTTCTTTAGGTCACGAAGCGACAGCAGGTAGAATAAGCGAAGAACAGCTTTTCTATCTCATGAGCAGAGGATTGAGTGAGCATGATGCTTTGGTTACCATAGTTAATGGTTTTATTGAACCTTTTACTAAGTCTTTACCTTTGGAATATGCAGTAGAGTTAAATAGACTTATAGAGCTTGAACTTGAAGATGCTGTTGATGCAGGTGCAAGGAAAGTAAAGTATTAGGAGGTATCTTATGAATTTTACCAATTTTAGATATGGTGATGAGAGATTAAAGAAAATATTTTTAGACGCAACTAAAGAAATAGAATCTTCGAATAATTTTAAGTTCCCTATTATTGATAAAACTAATCCTAAATATAGTATTGATTTTTCTAGTAAGTTACCTAGTGATGATAATTTCATGTATACTAAATTGAATTTTAAAGTTGTTTTTGATAACATTATAGATTTAGATATAGATGTTGGTAAAGTTATTAATGTCAATGTTAGAGTTGGTGAAGATTTGGTTAAATCAGGTTTTTTTGTGAAAGATCTATTTATTAGCCTCGTTGGGAATGATAGTTTTACTTATAATAATTTTTTGACAGCTCTTTCCCCTTCTGATTCGATTTTCGTTTCTTATGGGATATCCTTTTTAAAGGCTGGTATTATTGTTTACATACCTCGGGAATTTAGAGATGTTAAAGTTAATGTTAAAAAGAGATTAAATAGCAGTTTTGCTGGTTCGTTTTACAATATGTTTTATGTTGGAGATAATACAAATGTTAATTTATATGAAGATATTATTTCTGATTTAAGTGATAGTAAAACATTTTTTGAAATTTCAGAGATAATTGTTGGGAAAGGTTCGAATTTGGTTTACAATATTTTTCAAAATATTGACATTTCTTCAGAATATTTTACTACTAGAAAACTAAAAACACTTGGTGATAACAATATCGAAGTTAATGATGTATCTTTAGGGGCTATCTATCAAAGAATTGATGATAGAATTTTTATGGAAAACCAGAACGTTGAAACTAAGTATACTGGTATATATTTTACGAAAGGTGATCAAAAGTATGATATCCTCGTAAACGCAAGACATAGAGGATTTAATCAAGGAGCTGATATTATTGTAAAAGGTGTTTTGGATGATAGATCTAAAGTTTATTTTAATGGTGTTTTAAAAGTTGAGAAAAATTTGAAAAATATAAATTCTTTCCTTGGAGGACATTCTTTACATCTATCTTCTAATTGTAAATCTGACAGTATTCCTTCTCTTGAGATAGATTCATTCGATGTTAAGTCAGGTCATGCTGCTTCTCTTACTCAGCTCGATGAAGAAAAGTTGTTTTACATGATGTCTAGAGGTCTTTCCCAGGAAGATGCAAAAAAAGCTATAGTTCAAGGATTCATCGAAGGAGCATTAAGAAGAATTACTGATGATGGTTTTAGATTTAAAGTAAAAAAGCATCTAGTTGAAAAAGGCATTGATGTTATTGAAGTTCTAGAGTAGCCTAGGTAATTTTATATTTCGACTTTTGATTTTTTATAATATTTTCTAGGAGTTTTTGATGATTGTAAAGTATGGTGATCCGATTCTTCACAAACCTGTAAATAGAGTTGAGAAATTTGATGGTGATCTTAAGGATCTCATTGATGAAATGTTTAAAATTATGAAGGAAAGTAATGGTGTTGGTCTTGCTGCTAATCAAATAGGTGTCCCTTTGAGTGTTGCGGTTGTTGATGTTTCTCCTGCAGGATATGAAGGTAAGGCTGTACTGATAAATCCTGTTATAAAAAATAAGTCTAAGAAATATTCTCTAGAAGATGAAGGATGTTTGTCCGTTCCTGGTATTTATTTGCCAGTTTTAAGGTATTATTCTATATCGGTTGAGTATTATGATCTTGAAGGTAGGAAAAATATCCTTAACGCTGACGGTTATTTTGCTAAGGCTATTCAACATGAAATTGATCATCTTAACGGTATTTTGTTTGTAGAGAGATTTGAGGAAGCTTTTGGTATTGAAAGAATTGAAGAAGAAGAGCTTAAGAGTAAGGTAAGAAAAATACTACAAGTTGTTAAAGATATTAAAAGTAGTATAGGTTCTGGTATTTGAGTATGTCCGTTTTGGATAAAATACTAGAAAAAAAGTTTCTAGAGGTTGAGGAAAGAAAAAAACAATTACCTATTGATTTTATCTTTAGGGAATTAGATCGCAAAGAGAGGATTGGGAAGGTTTTCTACAATAGCCTGAAAGATAGTGTATCCTCTGGTAAACCAGGATTGATTGCTGAAATAAAGTTTGCTTCTCCTTCAAAAGGTGTTATAAGAAGTGATTTGACGCCTGAACGTGTTGCTAGTATATATGATAGGAGTGAGTATGTTGACTGCATTTCTGTATTGACTGAGAGGTATTTTTTTAATGGAGATATATCCTTCCTAGGAAGGGTCAAGAGTGTTAGTTCTAAACCTATTCTTAGGAAAGACTTTATAGTTGATTCATATCAGATATATGAAAGTGCTTATTATGGGGCGGATTGTATATTGATTATAGCTGGTTGCCTTGAGAAAAGTCAAATCAAGAACTTTTTAAAAATATCTAAAGAAATTAATTTAGATGTTCTGGTTGAATTATATGATGAGGAAGATGTTAAAAAAGTAGATGGTTTAGATATAGAGATTTTAGGAATAAACAGTAGAAATTTGAAAACATTGGAGATTTCTTTAGAGCATTCCTTAAGTATTATTAGTAAACTATCTTTTAAGCCTCACATTTTTGTAGCTGAAAGTGGTATTAAAACAAAAAGGGATGTGATAAAAGCTATTTCTTTTGGGTTTAATTCTTTTCTCATTGGTGAGGCTTTCATGTCATCTGAAAATATATCTACTAAAATAGAAGAATTAATGAAAGGAATACGGTTTTAAAGATATAATAAGCTTTGTGATTAATTATTTTAGGTAAACAAAAAAACTGTACCTAAAAGGTTGTCAAAGTTTATCTAAGAGAATGAAAAAGGAGAGTGTTGGTAGGTATAATTACTTTCTTAGGATCATACAAAAATACTATCTTAAAAAGCTTATATTGATAAGCTGTAATAGAGATAAGTAATTAGGTAAAACTTAATAAGTTGGATTTTTTATACAGATTTTCCTGTAGCTTGATTGTGACTTAACTTTTAATGAAAGTAATAGTAATATAGGGAATTGTGAATATATTTTTGGTTTTATCTGAGGATAGATTACAGGTTTTTTAATTTAGCCTGCGAGTAAACACACCTTTGCTAATTGAATTTATAGATTTTTGAAAAAGCCTCTATAAAATATTGAAAGTAGTTGTGTTTGTATTTTTAATTATATTGAATGTTGAGGTTAAGGTGAATTTAGGGGTATTTTTGTTGTATGATATTTAGTGAATGATATATTCTTTATAGTAAGAGAGGGGTGTGTGAGGGGACCTAACATAGATTTAAGTAAATATGAGCTTGATCCGGAAGAAGAAGAGAGAAGGTGGAGGGAGTATAAGAAAACAAAGGATATAAAAATTAGGAATTTTTTTATTGAGAAATATTCGCCTCTTGTTAGATATGTTGTTGCAAATATGAATATAACTATTAATGATCAATCTGATTATGATGATCTTATAGGTTGGGGTATAGATGGGTTGATAGATGCTATAGAAAGATTTGACCCTGAGAGAGGTGTTAAGTTCAAAACTTATGCAATAATTAGAATTAGAGGTGCTATTTATGACAAGCTCAGAGAGATGGATTGGATTCCTAGGTCTGTGAGGCAGATTGAAAAAGAGTATCAAAAAGCTTTATCAGAGTTACAGTATGAACTAGGTGAAAAGCCTTCGGATGAAATGATAGCTGAAAGGTTAGGTGTTTCTATGGAAGAATTTGAGGAAACTTCCCTAAAAGTTCAAAGCTCGAGGAACTATATTAATTCTCTTGATGAGATGCTTTTCCCGGATTCTTCCTTAGATAGTTCTATAACGCTTGAAGATGTAATAGAAGCACCTTCAGATGCTAATAATCCTGAAACGATAGCCATAAGAAACGAGATAATTGAAAAAATAAAGGAAGCAATAAGAGAACTTCCTGAAAAAGAGTTACAAGTAATAATGTTGTATTACCACGAAGAGTTGACATTGAAAGAGATTGGAGCTGTTTTAAATGTTACTGAATCTAGGGTTTCACAACTTCATGCAAGAGCTTTGGAGTTACTGAAAGAAAAATTGAAACCTTTCCTTAGGGGGAAAGGAAGTAACATATGAATGAAAAAGATTTTATTAGAGCTAGTAAAGAGCATCTTAAAAGATTACTTAAAAAAGAAAAGCTTCTCGATGAAAACTTAGAAATAGCTTTTGATAAAGTTCCTAGAGAGAAATTTCTACCTAGCCATAATAGGAGTAATGCTTATCAAAACAATGCTTTTGATATAGGTTTTGGTCAAACTATTTCGCAACCTACTATGATATTCATAATGCTTAAAAAGCTTGAAGTTAGAAAAGTAGATAAAGTTTTGGAAATTGGTACTGGTAGTGGATATGTTACTGCTTTGTTGTGTGAGCTATCTGATTTTGTTTATTCAATTGAGAGGATACCTGATCTTGCTATCTCTGCCGAGCTAAGATTAAGGGAAATTGGATATACGAATTTTAGGATTTTTGTTGGCGATGGTAGTAAAGGACTACCTGAATATTCACCTTATGATAGAATAATAGTAAGTGCAGCAAGTCCTAATATACCAAAATCACTCTGCGATCAGCTCTCAGATGGTGGAATAATGGTTTTACCTATAGGTGGATTGCAACTTCAGAGGTTAGTTGTTGTTAAGAAGTTTGGTTCTGTTTGTGAAGTAAAAGAGGATGTTTCTTGTAGGTTTGTACCTTTGATAGGTGAAGAAGGATTTAAGTATGATTTGCATTAGTATTCTTATTTTTTTGTTGTATATATGTAGTTGCTCGTTTTCTGAGGTTATAAACATTTCAAAGTTAGAGTTGAGTAGTCCTGGCGAGGTCATTATATTGAGTGTTGATTCATCTGATTACAGAAGTTTTTATGCAAAAGTTTCTTACAATGATGAATTACGTTTTCCTTTCTATCCTTATAGTAATAAAAGTGTATCTATAGTTCCTGTGCCTATTCAAGTTAGTTCTCAAGAGGTTAAGGTTGAAGTTTTGAAAAACGGCAGATTAGTTTTTTCGAATTATGTAAAACTAAGTTATCTTGATTATTTGAAAAAAGAAAAGCCAAAAATGGTGAAACTTACCAAAAAGTCAAAGAATATTTTGAGTAACACTGAAACAATACTAAAAGATATTAACTACATTTATACAAAGATAACGAATATAGATTTTTATGGTTTTTACAATACGAATTTTGGTGGATTTATGTTGCCTTCAACGAATAGTATAACTTCCCGGTTTGGAGTTTCTAGAAGGTATCCAAATAAAATTAGGTATCATAATGGTGTTGATTTTAGTGCTGATCCGGATGACAATGTATATTGTGTAAGTGATGGCATAGTAGTTTTATCAAGTAACTTTCTTGCCAATGGTGAGACTATATATATTTATCATGGATATGGCATAATCTCTTCATATTTTCATTTAGATAAGAGGTTTGTTAATGAAAATGATTTTGTTAAGAAAGGGCAAGTTATAGGTAAGATGGGGCAAACTGGAATCGTAACAGGACCTCATTTGCATTTAGGTATGTATGTTTTGGGTGTCAATGGTTATATACCTATAGATCCGCTGAAGTTCGTAAGTCTAGATGGACAGAACAAAGTATTTGTTATTAACTTGTTGGGTAGTGGTTCAGCTTTTGATTAAATTATTTTTTAGTTTCGTCTATTAGCCATTTGAGGTATTCTTCGTTGACGTTTTCTACATCTAGTGCTACTATTTCTGGTACGGTGTAAGGGTGTATATTTTTTATAAAATCCTTAAGCTTTTCAAATAGTTCTTCTGTAGTTTTTATTATGAGGAGTTCTTCTGCATCATTTTCAATTTTACCTTGCCAGTGATATATGCTTTTTACGTTACTTAATATGTTTATACATCCTGCTAATCTTGAGTTAACTATTTTTTGGGCTATTTCTTCTCCTTTACCTAATGGCACTGTACATAGTACTACTATCATATCCGTATTTTTAAAAATACGGAGGTTCGTTTTCAATGAAAGATGAAGATATTTCAAAGGATACTCCTCTGTTTGAAGGTGTAAAAATATTGCCAAGTAGTATTTTTGAAGCATCCTCAGCCAAATTCTTCTATTATAGTATTCTTTGTTTCTATAGCTCTTAAATAAAATGTTTTCTTTGAGATAAGAGACTTTTTTGAAGATTTATCGAATTTTCTAGGTATATCTTGGAGTACCTTTTAATAGAAAGGTGTCATTTTTGGAATACTCTTATCGTAACTTGATTTTTCGTGTAAATATTTTTATATTAATAGTGTAATTTAGAAATTTTACCACCTCCTTCCCTGGCAGGTATGCCCCTTCCTGCCAGTGTTTTTTTAACTCTATCATTTGTTATTACGAAAATTTATAATGTTGTATGGAGTTATTTATAGCTTTGGAGATAGCATTAGTAGTAGTTGTATTAAGTTACTTTTTGTTTAAGAATTTTTTTAAGGATCAATATAAAGTTATTGAAGATCTTAAAAGCAAAGCTCAATACGAAGAGGCGTTGAAAAGACTTTTAAAGCTGTATCAAAAAAATAAAGATGATGTTAGAGTAATATATGAGTTAGCTGAAGTTAACAGAATACTTAAGAATAACCTTGAAGCGGTTGGGTATTATTTAAAGCTTATTGAAAAAGATGCATTTCCACCCATTGTTACTAAAGGCGAAGTGTTGAAAAATATAGGGTTGATTTTTTTGGAGGAAAAGAAAGTAAAAGAAGCTTTTTATTATCTATACTATGCTTCGTATTTTCTTCCTGCGGATAAGGATTTAAATTATTCGTTGTTTAAGATTTTGATGAAGGAAGGTAACTATAACTTAGCTGATACTTTTGGGCAGAGGGCTTTACCGTTTTATTCTAAGGATTCTGTTTTTTTAACGGATCTTGCTTTTGTGAAGTTAGAGCTTAATAGATATGGAGATAGTATTGAACTTTTAGAGAAAGTTGGAAACAAAAGTTTAAAATCAAAGGTACTTTTAGCTTTCACCTTACTTAAGCTTGGAGGATATAAAAGAGCGTTAGATATAGTTTTACCAATTTTAACTGAGGAGAATATACCAGATAACGTAATGTATATTGTCTATAAAATAGTAATTTATTCTAACATATATCTAAAGAATTTTTCAGAAACTATGAAATATTGGGATCAGTTTTTGTCTTTTGCTACATCCAAAGGGTTAGGTAATATAGTTAGAGAAATAGGGTTTGGTATATTTATGACGT